>JANMGF010001043.1:0-3533 GCA_031374535.1 Polyangium sp. (in: bacteria) | reverse complement strand
CCCGCTCATCAGCGTCTTCGCCGCGTCGAACGAGGTCCCCGGCGACGAGACGCTGAACGCGATCTTCGACCGCTTCCTCCTGCGCGTCCACTCGGACAACCTCGACGCCTACCACTTCAGCGAGCTCCTCCAGCGCGGCATCCAGCACGAGATCCGCCAGATGTCCGGCGATCCGCTGCGCCCCGTCGTCACGGCCCGCGAGCTCGCCGAGCTCGGCAAGAGCTTCGGCGGACGCATGAACTTCGCCGACGCGTTCCTGTCGGCCTACAAGGGCATCGTCTTCCAGATCCGCGCCGAGGGCATCTCCCTCTCCGATCGACGCGTCGTCAAGATGCTCAAGCTCTTCGCCGCGAGCGCCTACCTCGACGGTCGCAACACCACCGACGCGAGCGATTTCTTCGTCCTCAAACATATCTGGAACAACCAGGACCAGGCCACGATCCTGGAAGGCATCGTCCAGCCCGTGCTCGAGGCGTTCTTCCGCGAGCACCCCGATCGCCGCCGCGTCGGCGCCCTCGGTGTCGGCGTCGAAGCTCTCGCCGCCGAGATCGATCGCATCCGCCAGCTGCTCACCGGCGGCACGGCCCTCGGCGACGTCCAGCTCTTCAGCCAGCTCAAGGCGCTCGGCGAGATCAAGACTGCGCTCGCCGGGATCACGGATCCACGCGCCCGAGAGCTCGAGAAGCGCGTCGCACAGCTCCTCGAGGCCTCGTTCCGCAGCGGTCGTTTCGCCCAGATTTAGCGTTCGCCTTCAGCTCTGCCGTCGGCGCTTCGGCGGCCCGCTCGGCGCTCGTTCACGCGACGCACTCGGCGCTCGTTCACGCGACGCGCTCGGCGTCCGTTCACGCGACGCGCTCGGCGTCCGTTCACGCGGCGCGGTCGTCGTCGTGCGCTCCCGCGGCCCGGTTGTTGAACGCTCCCGCGGTCCGCTCGTCGTGCGCTCCCGCGGCCCGCTCGCTCCTCGGTCCCGTCGATCCGAAGGACCCGCGCGCCGCTCGCCTTCACGCTCGCGCTCCCGCACGTTCGTTTGCCCGGCCCGTGGCCGCTCCGTGCGCTCGCGGGGAGGCCCGGACGCGCGCGGCCGGTCTCGTGTCGGCCGCTGCGCAGGCACATGATCCATCGCCGCACGAACACGCTTCGGTACGCCGAACTCCTTGCGGATCGTGGTCAGCTCGTCGACCGTCAAGAGCCGCCACTTCCCCGGCAAGAGCCCCTCGGACGTCACGCCCGCGAAGCTCAGCCGCGCCAGCCGCATCACGGGGAACCCCGTCGCTTCACCCATGCGACGGATTTGCTGGTTCCTGCCTTCGCGCAGCGTGATCTCGATCCAGGTCTTGTCGCCTTCGTGCCGCAGGATGCGCGCTTCCGCCGGCAACGTCTTGCCGTCCTCGAGATCGACCCCCGTGCGCCACACGTCCACGTCCCCCTCATCCATGACGCCATGCACTTTGAGGACGTAGGTCTTGGGCACGCCGCCGCGCGGATGCAGCATCCCGTTCGAGAACTCGCCGTCGTTCGTCAACAAGAGGACGCCGCTCGTCGCGAAGTCGAGACGACCCACGGGGTACACGCGCGCTCCCACGCCGCGCACGAGATCCGCCACGGTGGGTCGACCCTCCGGATCGTTCAGCGTCGACACGACGTTCCTCGGCTTGTGCAGCACGAGGTACACCGGCGCCTCCGTCGTCAGGCGTTTGCCATCCACCTCGATCTTGTCGCGACGCGGGTCTGCCTTGGCCCCGAGCTCGGTCACCACGCGACCGTTGACCCGAACCCTCCCTGCCGTGACCAGATCCTCCGCTGCGCGACGGGAGCTCACCCCCGAACGGGCGATGATCTTCTGCAACCGCTCTTCCATCGACGACACGCCTCCAGCCGCTTCGTGGTTCGGGCCCTCGCGGGTCGCCTGACGGCGGCCGTCGCCCGAAACCTCGGCTCGTGATAAGCACGCTCCATGCGCCGCGTCGACAAGCCGTGGGGACACGAGCTCATCTGGGCGGAGACGTCCCGCTACGTGGGCAAGCTCCTCCACATCCGGGCAGGCGAGCGTCTGTCCCGTCAATACCACCGGGTCAAAGAAGAGACACTCTTTCTCCAGTCGGGCGAGATGGACCTCGAGGTAGGCCCCGCCGAGACGCTCGAGCGCCGCCGCATGGTCAAGGGCGACGTCTTCCACGTCGTGCCCGGGACGATCCACCGCATGGTCGCCGTCACCGACGTCGACGTGATCGAGGTATCGACGCCCGAGCTCGACGACGTCGTGCGCCTCGAAGACGTCTACGGTCGCGAAGGCACGAGCGCTCCGTGAACGAGAAGAAGCTCCCGCGCGGGCATTAGGGCTTCTTCTTCGGCGCGTCCTTCTTCGGTTCGTCTTTCTTCGGCTCCCCTTCGCCGTCGTCCGCGTCGGCCCCGGCTTCGCGTTTTCCGGCTTCGCGTTTCTCGGCGTCGCGCTTCTTCGCCTCTTCTTCCTTCTTCCGCTCGGCCTCCTCGGCGACGCGGCGGCGCTCCGTGTCGTGATCCCAGCGATCCACGCGCTCGTCGGCGTCGAGGTCCACGCCCATGCGCTCGAGCTTGCCCTCGCGGTAGATCTCCCAGACGTCGGGCTTGCCGTCACGGTTCTGGTCGCGCTTGATCCGGGACAGTCGTCCCTCCGAGTAAAACTTCCACTCGTCGGGTTTGCCGTCGCGATCGTTGTCGAGCCGCACCTCCGCGAGTCGTCCGCGCGTGAACGTGATCCACGTGTCGATGCGCCCGTCGTGGTTGCTGTCGCTCTCTTCGTGCAGGCTCTCGCCCTTGTCGTTGTAGCGACGCACGACGTCCTTCACGCCGTCGTAGTTCGTGTCGATCTCGCGACACACGAGGATCTTCTTCTGCGCCTCGCCGATCCCGAGGAGCTGGAAGACGCGACGGACGTTCGGCTTGAGCGAGCCGGGCCCCGCGATCTCGCTCGCCTCCCGATCGGTCCGGCCCTTCCAGTCGCACATCGAACGATCGTCCACAGGGCCCGTCGGACCTCGGAGCGCGGCGCGTTTCGGCGTGGTCTCACCCGTGAACGCGTTCGTCGTCGTCGGGGTCGTGCTGGTGCACGCAGAGAGCGCGAGGACTACGCCCGCGAAAAGGAGGACGGTCACGCGGCTCGTCATCGCGGGCTCGGTCCGCCGGGCTGCGCCGGGGGAGGTGAGGGGGCCGTGAGCGCGGGTGCGGTTCCCGAGGGCCGAGGCGCGGGGGCGGGCGGCTGTGGCATCGTGGCCTTTTTGAGGCGGGCTTCCGCGCACAGATCGAGCACCGTTTCGGGGTCGGGCTTGCCGTCGACGTTGCGGTCCGTGGCGACCATCGCGCATCGATCGTCGGTCGGGTCGTTGAACGCCCACCACTGATCGATGAGCCCATCGCCGTCCGAGTCGCGCTCGCGCCGGGCGAGCCGGCCGCCCTCGTAGTAATCCCAGGTGTCGAGCTTGTCGTCGTAGTTCGTCTCGCGTTCCTTCATGAACACGATGCCGTCGCGCATGTTGACGATCTCGTCGGCCCGGCCG
>JANMGF010001039.1:0-7384 GCA_031374535.1 Polyangium sp. (in: bacteria) | reverse complement strand
CGTGGATGAACTTGAGCCATGAGAGCCCCGCTTCCTGGTAGGGACGCAGGGTCGCCTTGAGCGCGCGGGGCTTCTTGGTGCTCTCGATCTCGTCGATCGTCGAGAGCTTGTGGAACAGCTCGCGGGCGCCCTGCGCGACGCTCGATCCGCTCACCTGGGAGAGCAGCTCCTGCACGCGGCCCGCCTGCGCGAGCGGGAGCTTGCCGCTCCGGCCAGCCGACGTGAGCAGCTCGATCTCGCGGTCGAGCATGGTGCGGATCGTGTCGGGATCGAGCGTGGCGAACGAGCCGTCCTCGAGGCGCACGTACTTCTTGCCCTCGGCGAGGCAACGGCGCAGCTCGTCGCGATCGACGGCGACGCCTTCGCTCTCGAAGGAGAGCTTGACGTTGAGCCAGTCCATCCCGCTCGTGACCTTGGCGAAGACGCCGATCGGCTTGTGGCGGACCTGCGTGTCGACGAGATCTTCCGGAACGAAAAGATCCCAGTCCTCGGGCAGCTCGGCGAGGCCCTCGCTCCAGAAACGAATGGCCGCGTCGCCGCTGGCCACGAACTCCTGGCCGGTCTCGTCGGGCTTGAGGCCGAGGGCGATCAGGCGGCTCGCGGCGTCTTGTTGCGCGGCGATGTCGACACGCACGCACCGCGCCCGCTTCATGCCTTCCTCGGGCGGCTGCACGAGGACGGGCGGCGAGATGCCGTCGGCGCGGACCTGGACCTCTTCCTCGCCGTAAGCCGCGAAGAGGAGCACGCGCGCCTCGACGAGCGAACCACCCGCGCGCATGCGGAAGGTCGGCGGTAGATCCACGACGTCGGCGATCTGCGCGAGATCCGGCAGCTCCGCGCCGACCTCGAGGGCCACCTTCGGCAAGCCCTGCATGATGAGGCGCACGAGATCACGCATCGGCTCGCCGATCGTCGGCGAACGCAGGAGCCTTCGCATCGCGGCCGGCGAGACGCGTTTGTCGATGCGCCGCGCGATGCCCTCCTGCGTGTCGATGTGCCAGCCGGGCCAGCCCTCGAACCATCCGCCTTGGAGGAGCGAGAAGCGGCGTTTGTCGGTCGGGCGCTCGAAGCTCGCCTTCACGATGATCGTGTCGCCTCCGACGGTCTCGAGATCGAAGCGGGGTCGGACCGGCTCCTCGCTGAAACGAAGCTGCATGAGCGCGGGCTCGAGCAGGACACGCTGGCCTTCGAGCAGAGGGAGGAGCTCGGCGACGTCCTCGGCGCGCACGTCGACCGCGGGGTGACGCGGGTTGCCGCTTTCAAAGCGGGCGAGGAGGCGCAAGGCGTCGCGATCGGGCGTCGGGTAGAGCGACTGCCAGGCGAGCGCCGTCGAGGGCAAGATCGGCACGCGTGCGTCGGCGTCGAGCACGGTGACGGTGAGCGCGCCCTGGCGGACGTGCAGGCGGAACTCCACGCGCCGCGAGCGGCCGAGGCCCTCGGGGGGCAACCACGCGCCGATGCCGGTCTGCTTGGCGGTCGCGTCTTGCTGGGGCGCGGTGATCACGGACGATCCGGGCGGTCCCATCCCCCCCATCGAGCTCCTCTCGTTGCCACCCATGTTCATGTTCATGGTCGATCCCTGGCTGGCATTGCCGAGGGGCTGCTGCTGCGAACTTCCGCCGCGCTGTCGCTCTCGCCGCCGGACGCGCTTCAGGCCGTCGCCGCCGGCGTGCGCGGTGTGCGGCATCATCGGGGCGGGCGCGGGATCGCGGCGAGGCAACGTGCCGCGGGCGTGGTCGCGCAGCGTGATGAGCAGCGCGGCGACGTGCTTGCAATGCTGGCCGCCCTTCGAGAACGTCGGGCACGAGCAGTACGACTTGATGCCGTCCGGGGTGAGCTCGACCTTCACGGGGTAGGGCTCCGAGTCGCTCGCGCGGACGACGCCGCTCGCGCTCATTTCCTGGACGTCGATGTCCTCGACGACACGGCGGCGGAAGTACTCGAGGCCCCGGAGGAACGTGCGGGCGCCGAGCAAACGGCGGAGCCCGCGGTCGCTCAGGGTGGAGAGTGCGTCGGTGATCGGAGGCGGCACAGTGGATCGGGGGGGGTTGTCCCGCGTCGGGCGGGCACGTCGGTCGGTCATGGGGCGCCAGAAGGGCGCGTGCTCAGACGAAGAACGGCAAAAAGACGATCGTGACCACGGGGAGCATTTTCACGAGGACGTGGATCGCGGGCCCGGCAGCGTCCTTCAGCGGGTCCCCCACCGTGTCGCCGACGGCGGCGGCGAGATACGTGGGGTTGTCGACCCGCGCACCGGTCTCGTCGACGAGGTACCGCCCGCCGTGCGCCCCGGTCACGATGTACTTTTTCGCGTTGTCCCAGGCGCCCCCTGCATTGCCGAGAAGGAGCGCGCCGAGGACGCCTGCGATCGTCGCGGCCAGGATCAAGGCGGCGACCGCGTCGGCAACGGCTAGAGGATTATCTTCCGTTCCGGCGAAGCGCAAGCCCAGACCCACCACGATCGGCACCGAGGCGGCGACCAGGGCCGGCGTGATCGCATGACCGAGCGCGGCGCGGGTCCCGAGCTCGACGCAAGGGTCCGGCGGCGTGGCCTGGCCTGGCCGCGCGGATCCGATCGCGGAAACCCTGGGATTCGGGGGCGTCCATGCGGAGCTCCCGAGCGAAACCGGAGCATTGTTCTGGCGGCGGGCCTCGTCCAGCACGCGCCTCGCCGCTCGCGAGACGCCCCCGATGCACCGCGACGTGAACCATACGACCAGGACGATCCCGATCGCCGCGCCAAGATACACCTCGGGGCGGCCCACGTGCAGCACAGCCGCCGCGGCCGTGGCGGGTTTGCCCGTCGCGAGCCGCCGATGCGCTTCATCCATCCAGGCCGAGACCAGCATGGATGTCGCGAGGAGCGCCGCGGCCGAGGCGTGCGTCCGCGTGAGGGCCTTGGCCGTGTTGCCGACGGCGTCGAGGACGACCGTTCGACCACGAACGTCCGGGCGCTCGCGGGCGATGGTCATCTCGACGATCCCGCCGGCGCTGTCGATGATGGGGCCAAACCCCGCCATGGAAAGGGAGTACGCGGCCGTGCCGAGCAGGCCCATCGTCGCCACGGCGATCCCCAGCGCGCCGCCTCCCTCGAGGCCGGTGCGTGCGCCGAGCACGTGCGCCGAGGCCACCGCCGCGGCCAGGATCACGAGCGGCGCGAGCGTGCTCTCGAGGCCGACCGACATGCCACGAAGGAGCGCGAGAGGCGCGCCCACACGCGCGGCCTCGGCGATCTCGCGGACCGGCCGGTAGCGGTGCTCCGTGTAGTACTGCGCCGCGAAGAGCAGGAGGATCCCGGCCGCGATGCCGATCGCGGACGCGCCGAAAAACGAGAGCCAGTGCCGGCCGAGGAGCCACTTCGCCGCGCCCGCCGTGCCCACCGCGCCGAGGAGCGCCGTCACGAAGAGGCCACGCGCGAGGGCGCTCATCGGGTCCTCGCGATCGTCCGTGCGCACGACCATCACCCCGAACATCGCGGCGAGGACGCCGAAGGCGCGCGTGACGAGCGGGAACAGCATGATCGAGAGCACGCTCGAGATGCCCTCGTTCTGGCGGAAGACGGCGGCCCCGATCAGCATCGCGCCGAGGTTCTCGGCGACCGTGGAGGCGAAGACGGACGAGGCCTTGCCCGCGCACTCGCCCGCGCAGTCGCCCGCGAGATCCGCGATGGTGGCGGGGTTTCGCGCGTCGTCCTCGGGCAGGCCGAGCTCCTTGCCCACGAGATCGGCGCCCATGTCCGCGCTCTTCGCGAACGCGCCGCCGCCGAGCTCGGCGATGAGGGCCGCGAACGTGCCGCCGAGCGCATACCCCGCGATGACGAGCGGGATCGAAGGCGCGAGCTCGAGCGCCCTGCCAGGCTCGGCCGAGAAACCACCCTTCGAGGCGAAGACCGCGGCGAAGAGGCCACCGAGCCCGACGAGCCCGAGCGAGACCGCAAAGAGGCCCGAGACCGCGCCGCCGCGGATGGCGATCTGGAGCGCGTGGTCGAGCGAGCGCCGGGCCCCGCTCGCGGCGCGCACGTTGGCGCGGGTCGAGATCCAGGCCGCCGTTTGCGCGGCTGCGACGGCCGAGCACACGCCGAGGGCGAAGGAGAGCGTGAGCCACACGCCGAGCTCGAGCGGCGGGAACGGCTGCTCCCCGGGCTTCTGGCGGGCGAGGCCGTAGGCGAGGAAGATCCCGCCGCCGAGCACGGCCGAGACCGCGAGGATGGTGCTGCGCAGGCGCTTGAAGAAGAACTCGGCAGCCGCGCGGATCCGGGCTGCGACGCGTGGCATGTCCCCCTCGCCGGTGGGACAGCCGAGCACCCAGCGCGCGAGATACCCCGCGAAGCCGATGCCGAGCAGGCTGATGCCTAGGATGAGCGCGAGCTCGGTCATGAGGGGACGAAGCGCCCGTACGCCCGTGGTTCGTCTCCACGAACCTTTTCCGCATGGGAAGCGGCGCGCGGACGTCCACTACCGCGACGCGCCCGTCCCGGCAAGCCCGTCGGATCCTGCGAAGCGTGTCAGGGGTTCGCGCGGGGCGCCGTGGACGAGAGCGATTCCTTGCCGACATCACGCCCCGTCGCGTGCTCGAGCCGCGTCTTGGCGACGAGGATACTCACGCGCGCGTCGAGCCGGCGCAGGCGCGCGCGGGTCACCTCGGCCTCCGCGTCGACGAGGGCCACGCCCGTCGCGCGGCCTGCGCGGAAGAGCTCGTTCTGCACACGCAGCCCCTCCTCGGCCGCGACGAGCCCGCGATCGGACGCATCGATGTTCGCCTCGGCGCGCTTGAGCTCCGCGTAGGCCGCCGACACCTCGAGCTTGAGCCCCTGGAGGAGCTGCTCCTTCTGCGCGTTGATCTGCTCGACGCGCGCCTTCGCCTCGGCCACGGCGGGCGCCGCGGCGATGGAATCGTTCAGCGTCCACGAGAGCCGAACCCCTGCATCCCACGTGAAGCGGAACTCGTCCGTTTGCGGGAAGACGCGCTGGTTCGGGTTCTGGTACTGGCCGTTCGCGAAGGCGTCGACGCGCGGGAAATACCCGGCGCGGGCGACCGAGACGAGCTTCTTCAACGAGTGTTCGGTCTCGTCGAGCGCGCGGATCTCCAGCCTGCGCGCGAGCGCCTCGTCCTGCAGCGCCACGAGCTGCACGGCGCTCGGCTCCGGGGACGTGTGGAGCACGTCGACCCCGACCGTGAGCGGCTTTCCGGAGGGCAACGCGAGCGAGATGCGGATCTGCTCCTCGGCGAGTCCTTCGAACGCGTTCGCGTCGGCCTGGAGCTGCTGCGCCGCGGCGACCTGCGCTTCGATGCGGAGCACGTCGGCCTTCGAGGCGAGGCCCACGGCGAAGGTGCGCTCGGCGTCCTTCAGATGCGCCTCCGCCTGCGTGACGGCCTCGGCCGCGACGACGGCGTTGCCCTTGGTGCGGACCCAGTTGAAGAACGCGACCTTCGCGTCCGCCGCGACCTGCAAGCCCTCCGCCTCGAGCTCGAGCTTCTTCGCGCTCTCGGCGTGCGAGGCGGCCGCGTAGCCCTGCGAGATGCGCAGCACGTAGTCCGAGACCGGCACGGCGAGCGAGGCCGTGAGCGAGTATGCGTTGAGCAGAACGGGGAACGAGAACGCCGGGACCGAGACCGCGGTGATGGGCGTACCTGCGAGATCGGTGACGCACGTGAACCCTGCCGGGCCCGGGCAGGGCCGCGACACGAGCGGGCCCTCTTGCACGGGGATCTGCTGGGGGTTCCCCGGGTCCAGGTTGGTGCCGATGTACGCGGTCGACGGTTGGCCGAGGACGTTCTCGACCCGCGACAAGCGCGTATACCCGGCCGCCACGCTGACACGCGGCAGGTAGTTCAGGAGCGCTGCATCGACGCGCGCGGCGGCTGCACGGAGCTCGGCCTGCTTGGCGCGGAGCGAGGGGCGGGTGCGAAGGGCGATGCGCGCCGCTTCGTCCGGGGTCAAACCTCCGGACTGCGGGGCGAGGGCCTCGGCGATCCGATCCGCTGCGGCCGGAGGCGGCGTGGGGGAAGCGGCGGGCGTGGATGCGGGGGGCTGTGCGGGCACGGCGGGCGCGGGTTGCGCGAGGGCCGCGGCGGGCGCGCCGAGGAGCAGGGCGAGCGTGTACACCGTTGCGGCGCGTCGTGCCCTGCGGGGCGAGGACGAGGAGGTTACGCGGGGGGCGGAGGAGACCATGTTGACCGGCCGGTCACTTATGGGCCCCATCGCCTCCCGTCAAGCGTCCTCGCACGCGCCTCGGCGCGCGGCCCTTCGTCACTGCATGTAGGCGGGTGTGGCCACCGCGCTGCGGCACTGCCAGTTGAAGCTCCGCAGGTGCGGCGCCCGGCCGTGTTGCTTCATCTTCGCGACCAGCGTCCGGACCCCGTTGGCGAGCGAGGCGTCCCGCGAGCCGTCGTGGTGGTAGGCCATGGCGATCACGTAGGCGGCCTCGCCCCAGTGCTCGTCATCGCCGTCCTCCTCGTCCTGATTCGTGCCGACGCCCATGAAGTAGAAGGGTTTTCCGTCGTCCCCGAGGCCGTCCCGCGCGAGCGAGCGCCCGAGCTTCACGATCGAGGCCCGCGCCATTGTTGCCTGCTGACCGCCGCGGGCCTGGGCATACGTGTCGAGCCCGTCGGCGAGAATGGCGCTCATCCAGGGGCTACAACCCCAGAATCCATACTCCTCGCCGTGCGCCCCGGCGTGGTGCGCGAAGCAGCGGGCATTGCCGTCGTCGTATCCCGTGGGATACGTCGCCTGGACATCGAGGATGGCGTCGACCGCGTCGTCGGCGAGCGCCTGGAAATGGGCGCGTTGATCGTCCGAGACCATCATCGCAGAGGTGAGGTCGAGCAGGAAGAAGCCCGCGTGCCGCTCGGTCCAGAGGCCCGTGTCTTTCCCCTTGTACCGGGGACTCCAGATCGACGTCATTCGCTCGGCCACGTCCTCGGCTGCCTCGCGGAACCGGTCGTCGCCGGTCATGAGGTAATGGATCGCGAGGTTCTGCGCGTAATGGTATTTCGGATCGTTCTCCTTGCCGGGAACGTCGATCCGCGTGTTTTTCCCGCTTCCCGAGATCCCGGCCCGGTAGATCGCGGTCTCGCGGTAGGCCGTGCGGAGCGTCTCGAGATCACCCCTCCGCGCGTGGCCGCGGTAGAACGTCGTGCCGCGATCGTAGAGCCACACCGCGGGGTCGCCCTTCTTCGGGAGGAAGGCGTCGATGTCGTTCTTGTCGTACTTGCAGACCTTCGACCAGCCATCGAACGGCGAGTCCGCGGTCTCCGATTCCGGCGCGATGGTGCCCACGACGCCGCTCTTCGAGAGCCTTTGCGGCGAGAGCAGCGCATACACGCGGGGCCCCTCGGTGCCACTTTCGTCGACGAGGGTCTCTTGCACGGGGACGAGGGAGAG
>JANMGF010000964.1:0-4897 GCA_031374535.1 Polyangium sp. (in: bacteria) | reverse complement strand
CTCCATCTCCATGCCAGCCGAGCGATCGGCCCGGCGCATCGTGCTGGTTCGTCGCCGCGCGGACTCTTCGCCGTCGCGGGCGATGGCAAACGTAGCCTCGTGTGCGGCGGGCTTCAATGTTCGATCGCGCAGGTCGGACGGCGCAAGGGGCGAGCGTTCGGGACGAAAGGGGGCGGGGGGACCTGCTGCCGGTGCCGGTGCCGCGTCCGTCATCGCGGGAGGGCCTTCTCCAGCTCAGTTTGCGGATGACCGCCACCCGTACGGCCGCGTCGGACACGGCCATAGGCGCAGCGACGCGGACCCGGCCGTCGGGTGGATACACGCCGAGATGAAGGTTCTTGATGTCCTTGCGTACGACGGACACCCGCACGCCGCTCACCGTGAGGACGTCGCCCTCAGTACTCATTCTGGCTCTTCACCAGCTCCAGCGTTCGCGCCGTACGCTCCTCGTCGTCGGCGAGGACCGCCTTGATCGAAAGCTCCACCTTTCGCGTCTTCATCGCGTTCTCGCGCCACGCGTCTTGCAGGCTAGCCCGCACGGCCTTGTCCACCCGGAGCGCGAGCGCCTCGTCTTGCCCGAGGTTGTCGTAGAGCGCTCGCAACGCCGGGGTATCGAGGGACCTCGGGTAGGTGGCGGCGGTGGGGCCGCCCTGCACCTCGCGCGTCAGCTCGACGATCTTCTCGAGATACGCCTCGTAGCTGAGCGCTTCCTTCTTCCGCTGCTTGATCAGGGCCTCCAGGAGGTCCGACATCTTCTCGTAATACTTCGGATTGATGGGCGATTGCTCGACGATACGCTTGCGGACGTTGTTCTCGACAGCCTCGGCCGCTGTCTTCCTGCTGAATGTCTTCGGCAGCGCTTTCACCGCGGCCGCGCCCCGCAAGACGATGAGCTGCACCAGCGACATATCGTCGAATGCAGAGACCTTCTCGCTCTCCTCGGCGCGGATGTACGTGTCGATGAGGTGGCGCATCGCCGGCTCGTATCGCTTCAGGTCGATCGCGTCGGCGCTGTGGATCTTCACCTCGGCGCGGAGCTTCTCGTAGAACGCCACCTCCTTCTTGATCGCCTGCGCCTCTGCCTCGTCGTACCCGGCCTCGGCCATTTCGCCCGCGATGTTCGCGTAGGCGCGCACGAGCGCGGCTGCGAGCTTGTAGAGCGCGAGCCGCTGCGGCTCGCTTTCCTTGCGTTGCTTCGCGTCGCCCAGGTCCGTCGAGGAGAAGTAGCGGTAATAGGCTTCGTCGTCCTTCGGAGGCTCGACCGGCTCGCAGAGCGCCCGCGCCGCCTCCAGCGCCTCGTCGAGCCGCTCCTTCGCCTTCACGAGGCGATTTTCGAGCAGCCCCGCGACGTCTTCCTTGTCGTACCCGTCGAGCGCGCCCGACGTGTAATCGTCCACCGCGCCTTCGAGGCTCTTGAACAGGTCCTTGTAATCGATGATGTAGCCGTAGTCCTTGTCGTCGCCGTGGAGCCTGTTGACCCGGCAAATGGCCTGGAACAGGCCGTGGTCGCGCATCCTCTTGTCGATGTAGAGGTACGTGGCCGGCGGCGCGTCGAAGCCGGTCAGGAGCTTGTCCACGACGATGAGCAGCTTCAGCTGCCCCGGCTCCTTGATGAACCTCTGCTTGGCCGCCTTCTCGAACGCCTCGACCTTCTTCACGGCCGTCTCCGGCGGCTCGTCGAACCATTCGGCCAGCATCTGCCGGTAGATGTTGTATTTCTCGAGCGCGTCCGTGGCGCCCTCGCCGGTCTCCTCGCCCTTGATGTCGGCCGACTTCGGAGCGTACGAGGTGACGATGGCGCATTTGCCCCCGAGAGGCCCCTTGGCGAACAGCTCGTAGAGCTTGCACGCCTCGTAGATGCTCCCTGCCACGAGCAGCGCGTTGCCGCGCCCGCTCTTCAGCCGGTCGCGCAGTTCCATGTCGAGCAGGATGTCGCCCACGATCTTTTGCAGCCGCGACTGGCTCGACAGCACCTTTTGCATCGTGCCCCAGCGTGACTTGAGCTGCGCCTTGGCCAGCGGCGTCAGCGCGTTCGTCTTGGCCTCGAACCACTGGTCGATCTTGGCCGGCGAGGTGAGGTTCTGATCGATGTCCCGGGCCTCGTATCGTAAATCGAGGACCACGCCGTCCTTGACCGCCTCGTCGAACTTGTAGGTGTGGATGTAGCCGCCGAAGATCTCGATGCTCTTTTTCTTGTCGGCCTTGAGCAGCGGCGTCCCCGTGTAGCCGATGAACACCGCGCCCGGAAGGATGGCCTTCATCGCCTCATGAAGCTCGCCCGACTGCGTGCGGTGGCATTCGTCGACAAAGACGTAGAGGTTCCCCTTTGGCGAGAAATCCGGCGGCAGGGCCTTTTTGACCTCCTCCACGTACCCCGCGACGTCCCCCACCTCCTCGCCGCCTTCCTTGCGGCCGAACTTGTGGATGAGCGAGCAGAGCAGCCATGGGGCGCTCGTGTTCAAGTGGGTCACGAGATCGGCGCCCGAGCGCGTGCGGTAAATGTCTTCGCCGATGCCTTTGAAGACTTTCTCGATCTGCTCATCGAGCTCGGTGCGGTCGGTGATGATGAGGACGCGGGAGTTCTGCACGTTCTCCCGGATCCACTTGGCGAGCCAGACCATGATGAGGCTCTTGCCCGAGCCCTGGGTGTTCCAGATGATCCCGCCCGCGCGGCGCTTCACGTGCTCCTGCGCGGCGCGCACGGCGAAATACTGGTTGTGGCGGCAGATCTTCTTCGTGCCCGCGTCGAAGACGATGAAGTCGTGAATCAGCTCGAGGAATCGAGCCTTGGTGCAGAGCTGACGCAGCGCCTTGTCGAGCGGGTTCTGACCGGGACCGTCTTCCTTCCACGTGAGATAAGCCTTCTCCTTCTCTCCGATGGTCCAGTAACGCAGGCCCGCGGTGTCGTTGCCTGCCATCACGAGCTGCATCGTGGAGAAGAAGGGCTGGATGAACCTTTTGGTCTGGTTGTCGAGGTTCTGGCGGATGCCATCGCCCACGGACACACTCGCGCGTTTCAGCTCCAGCACGCCGAGCGCGATGCCGTTCACGTAGAGGACCAGGTCCGGCCGCTTTTCGTCCGCCTTGGGGTCGGCGGGCTTGATGGTGACCTCCTCGGCGATGGCGAACTGGTTACGCTCGGGGTTCTTCCAATCGATGAGCCAGACCGTCTCGGTGGTGGCGCCGACCTCGGTCTTCACCTTCACGCCGTAACGCAGCAGCTCGTAGACGGCACGATTACGGTCGTAGAGCGTGAGGCTCGTGTCGCCCGCGACCTTGACGAGATGGGCTACGGCGCGGCGGATGAGGTCCGCGTCGTATTCCTGATAGGCGAACAGGAAGTGTTCGAGGTGTCCTTCCTCGATGTTGCTGTTCTCGGACTCGCTGCGGTCGCCGAGATAATCGTAGTGCAGCTCGTCGACGAAGAGCCGGATGACGCGGTTCTGGGTCTTTCGTTCGATCTGCCCGATGGTGTTCATCCGTCATCCTCTTCCGTGCGCTCGGTCGTCTGGGTCAGGAGCCTCTGGCGGGCGATCTCGATGGATTGGTGCAGCTTGGCCTGCAAGACTTCCCGCGGCGGCAGGGCGGTCAGGTATTCGGCCACGCGGATGTTGCTCCGGTGGAGTTGCAGCAGCTCGACGTGCTCCTCGTTTTTCCCGGCGCAGAGGATCAGCCCGATGGGCGTGTTTTCGCCCTCGACCCGCTCGTATTTCTCCAGGTAACGGAGGTAGAGCTCCATCTGCCCCTTGTAGGCCGCCTCGAACTCGCCGACCTTGAGATCGATGGCCACGAGCGCCTTGAGCCGCCGGTGGAAGAAAAGCAGGTCGATCTTGTAGTCGCGCTTGTCGATGGTGATGCGCTTTTGCCGAGCGAGAAAAGCGAAATCGCTGCCCAGCTCGATGATGAAGCGCTGGAGCTCGGCCAGGATGGCGGACTCCAGATCCTGCTCCGAATAACTGTCGGCGAGCCCGAGGAAGTTCAATACGTAGGGGTCGCGGAAGGTCAGGGCGGGGGAGATTTGCCCTTCGTCGCGCAGGGAGGAGAGCTCCTTCCGGATGGTCTCCTCGGGCTTCTTCGAGATCGCCGTGCGTTCGAAGAGCATGGACTGGATCCGCTCCTGGAGCCTTCGGACGCTCCAGCGTTCGAGCCGGCACATCTCGATGTAGAAGTCGCGCTTGCTCGGCTCCTCCAGGCTGAGGAGCAGGCGCAGGTGGGACCAGCTCAATTCTGCACACAGCGTGTGCACAAACCCTTCGTCGGGGAACGCCTCCGCCATCCGCAGGCAGTACCAGAGCTGTCGTTCGCTCCAGCCCTTGCCGTAGGCGGTCGTCAATTGTCGCGACAGCGTGGCGACGGCGCGCTTGCCGTATTCGGCCCGCTTGTTGTGCAGGGTCTGGGTGTGGATCCGCTGGCCGATACGCCAGTAGAGCAGGGAGAGCTCCGCGTTCACCGTGCTCGCCACCCGCTGCCGGGCAGCCTCGATGAGCCGCCGGATTTCGGCCAGCAGCGCTTCGTCGGCGCGGCGGAGCTTGGTCATACGAGGCGCGTTTTCCCGGTCAAGAGCTCCTGCATCATGCCCTGCTTGAGGGCGCGGGTCTTGTCGCGGCGCTGCTCGAGCGCGGAGAGTTCGGCGTCCATGTCGGAGAGGATGGCGGCGATGGCGGTTTGCTCTTCCGGCGGTGGAACAGACATCGGGACATCAGCCAATTTCTCGCGGGTCAAATGCGCGATGCTGGTCTGAGTCACGTAATTCGCGTATAAGCCATGGTCCGCCCAGTATCGAAGAAGCGAGACCATCAAGCGCGAATTAAAACCACGCAACGGGCGCAGGCGGTGCAGGGCTTTTTGGTAGTAGCATTCTGCAAGCGGTGCTTCCCAGATCGCAGCACGGCCCACC
>JANMGF010000955.1:0-4447 GCA_031374535.1 Polyangium sp. (in: bacteria) | reverse complement strand
GCCGCTCCTCGTCGCGCCATCCAGGCTCCATCCGATCGCCGAGCGGGCCGCCCGCGCTGTCGGTGAGCACGCGTTCGAGGCCACTGATGCCGGACAAGGCGGCGCGTCGGCCCCGTGCGTCGATCGAGGACTGCGCGCAGCGGGCGAGCGCGGCGGTGGCCTGCTTGCGAAGCGCACGACGACGTTCGTCGGAGGGGCCCGCGTCGACGACGCCCTCGGAGAGGAAGGTGTCGATCACGTCGAGCGGCGAGTGCTTGTGATCGTGCGCGTCGTCCGCGAGGAGCCAGCGATCGACCGCTTCGAGCAGCGCTTCGTGGACACCTGCGGGGCGCGTGGAGCCGCGCGAGGCGAGCTCGCGGAGGACACGCATCGGGTGATCGGGATGAGGGCTCTGCAGGCGGAGATCATCGCGGCCGAGCTGCCAGAGCAGGTCCGCGGCGCGGGGCAGGTGGACGAGGTGCAGGCCGGCGCGGCGCAGGATCGCGGGCAGCTCGTAGAGCACGGACGCGGCCGAGAAGAGGGCGCCGGGGGTCCGAGGAGCCTGCGTGGGCGACTTCGTGGGGGCCTCCGTGAGGGCCTCCGTAAAAGGAAGAGACGACAGCACGGCGGTGACGAGATCGAGCATCGCCGACGGGTGATCCGAGGAGAGCTCGCGCAGGCCGGCGAGGAGACGGCAACGGTCGGCCGCCGAGGCTGCCTCGATCGCGACGCGGACGTGCTGGAAGAGCGTGGCGACGAGCGCGGCAGACGCGACCTTTGGAAGGGAAGGGCCGTCGAGCTCGCCGACGTTGCGGATGAGCGGCACGATCGCATGGGCGCCGAAGCGCGCTTCGATCGCGCGGACACGATCGTCGAACGAGCCTGCGAGCGGGCTCGCGGAGGCGGGGCCGACGAGCGCGCGGTGGAGCGCATGATCCGACAGCGCGCTCGGGACGACACGCGCGCCGTGCGGGCCACGATCGACGACCCCCGCGGCCTCGAGCGCACGAAGGGCCGCGACGAGATCCCGGCGACGGCAGCCGAGGAGATCGCCCGCGCCCTGGAGGAATCGCTCGTCCGAGGTGCGCACCGGCGCGAGCATCGCGACGAGCGCGAGCACGCCCGCGAGGAGCTTCGGATCTCCCGCGGCGGCGGCGCGGAGCAGGAGGAGATCGTGGCCTCGATCGAGCACACACGCGGCGAACTCGGCCATCGGCTCGAAGGCCACCGGGTGGATCGCGCCTTCACGGAGGAGCCGACCGCCGACCGCGATCACGAACGGATGCCCCTCGGACACCTCGGCGAGGCGCGCGGCATGCAGGATCGCGCCTTCACCGAGCGCGTGCCGCGCGGCCGCCTCTGCCTCGTTCGGCGAGAGCGCGCCGAGCGTGGGGAGCACACGCACGGCGTCGGCCGAGAGACCGACCTGCGAGAAGAGCGCCCGGAGCCGCAGAGAGCCCGCGGGCCGCGTGGTGAGCACGAAACGTACGTCGCGCCGATCGAGCGCCATGGGCAGGAGCGTCGCGGTCGCGACCTTGCGATGCGCGTCGTCGATCACGATGAGACACGGGCCAGGCGGCAGGCGCGTCGTGGTCGGCGCGTTGGCCACGGTGACGTCCGTCGCGAACCGGAGCATCGTGCCGATCCGCTGCGCCGCGAGGGCGTCGGCGAGCGCCGAGAGCAGGCTCGTTTTGCCTGTGCCCGCTTCTGCGGGGAGCACGGCGACACGTGCGGAGCTCCGCGCGCTCGCGAAGTCGACGAGGGCGGCGACGATCTCGGTGCGCCCGCCGAACGGCAGCGCCTCCTGGAAGGCCCGGCCCGCGGCGAGCGCGCTCGCCTCGAACTCGCTCGGGCCGAAGAGCGCCACGCCGTGCTCGACGTGAGCGTCCGGGGGAGTGGGAAAGCCGAGGGTCGTGTCCATGGAATCGGCGCACCGGGAAAACGGGCTCCCGAGACTACCACGGGCCGCGTCCCTCCCGGCGAGGGACAAGGGCCGTTTTCGCGCAGAAAATCGATTGCGGTGGAATACGCGGACGCACCCGCCCGCCGTGGGCATTCGCCGAGGGCCGGGTGTAGGCTGGCCTCATGCTTCGCCTCGCACCTCGTACCTGTCTTCTGGCCTTGGGCCTGGCCTCGATCCTCGTGGGTTGCACGGATCCCGACGCCACGCAGGAGCCCGCGGGGCCGCCGTCGCCGGCCGCCGACGTCGAGCTGGTCGTGGACGACCTGGGCATCACCCACGTCTACGCCCGGTCCGACGCCGACGCGTTTTTCGGGGCCGGGTACGCGATGGCGCGTGATCGCCTGTTCCACATGGAGCTCATGCGCCGCAGGGCTTTGGGCACGCGCGCGGAGCTCATCGGCGCCGACGTCCTCTCCGACGACATCACGGCCCGGGCGATGAACTTCTCCGCGCTCGGCAAGGCCGACGAGGCGCGTGTCCGTGCCGAGTACCCCGACGAGGCGGCGCTCCTCGACGCGTGGATCGGGGGCGTGAACCGTCACATCGCGGAGGTGCGGAGCGGCGAGGCCCCGCGGCCCTACGGCATGCGCGAATCGGAGCTGGATTTCGTGCCCGAGCCCTGGGCGCCGCACGAGGGGTACGCGATCGGCAAGCTGCTCGCGTTTGGCCTTTCGAACAACCTCGATCGCGACATCCTGGCCACGGCCCTCACGCGCCTCGCGCCCGAGACCCTGCAACGTTTGCCGGTGCTCATGCCCGCGCACGACGTCTTTCCCGGCAACCCTGCGAGCGGCGGCGGCGCCTCGCCGAAACCCGCGCCGGGCCCGTTCGGACCGCCCCTGCCGCCCAGGGCCGATCCCTCGGCGTTTCCCAAGGAATACCGGCCCGTCATGCCCGAGACGGCCTCGAACAACTGGGCGCTCTCCGGCGCGCACACGACGACGGGTAAACCGATCGTCTGCGGCGATCCACACCAGGCGCTCACGAGCCCTTCGCGCTTCTGGACGTTTCACATGAACAGCACCGCGGGCGGCGGAACGCTCGACGTCGTCGGGTTTGCCTTCGTGGGTACACCGACGGTGCAGCTCGGCCACAACGCGCATGTCGCGTGGACGGCCACGACGAGCTTCCCGGACGTGATGGACATGTGGGACGTGAAGCCCGATGCCGCGTTCGAGACCGTGTCGCTCGGCGGGAAAACCGTGCCGCTCGTCAAGCGTGACGAGGTGTTCCGCGTGAAGGAGCCGGGCGCGAAGGCGGGCACGTTCGCGGACGAGGTGACGATCGAGATCGCGGAGGCGCCTGGGTACGGCGTGATCCTCCCGGACGAGATGCTCCCGATCCCACGCGCGCTTCTCGCCGACGGGCGGTTGCTCTTCAACTGGACGGGGTTCCAGCCCTCGACGGAGTCGGCCGCGTACGTCGGGATCAATCGCGCGAAGGACATCGATGCGTTCGAAGCCGCGGCCGCGAAGCTCGAGGTCGGCGCGGTGAACTTCATCGCCGCCGACGCGAACGAGATCGACTACTACGTGCAGGCGCGTATCCCCGATCGTGGCGATCCGAAGGCGCGCCCCATGCCGTGGCGCGCGATCACGGATCCCGAGGATCCCGCGAGTTACTGGACCCGCGGCGATCTGCCCGCGAGCCAGATCCCGAAGCGGCGCGACCCGCCCGAGGGATTTCTCTTCACGGCGAACACCGATCCCTTCGGCTTCACGCAGGACGGCGTCGTCGAGAACGACCCGTATTACTTCGGCGCCTTCTACGCGAACGGGTTCCGGGGGTACCGGATCCAGCAGGTGATCGAAGGGCTCGTCGCGGCGGGGACGAAGGTCGATCACGCGGCGATGGAGGAGATGCAGCGCGACGTGTACAGCCCGTTCGCCGATACGGTCTTGCCGTTGCTCGAGGAGGCCCTCGCGAACGTGGAGACGGATCCGGCGCTCGCCGCGTACAAGGGCCGGGCCGACCTGGTGGCGCTCGGGACGCGGCTCTCGGCATGGAATCGGGAGATGCGGCGGGATCTGGGCGAGCCGGTCTTGTTCAACGCGCTCGTCGCGTTCGCGTCGCGTCGCGCCTTCGAGGAGCCGATGACGGCGGCGCTTTTTGGCGCGATCCACGAGGCATCACCGCCCTTCTTCCTGGGCATGCTCCACAACGTGCTGGCGAATCGCTTCGCGGACGCTTCGTACTTCGCGCCCGAGGGCACGCGTGTGCTCCTGCTCGCGGCGCTGGACGAGACGGCGGCGTGGATCGTCACGCGGTTCGGATCCCTCGACGCGACGTTCACGCTCGCCGACGTGCATGGCGCGCTCTTCAAGTCGGATTTGCCGGGGAGCGCCTGGGACGTCGCGCCCATGGTCGTGGACGGCAGCTCGGACACGATCAACGTGTCGCCCGCGCAGTTTTTCGCCGACGGTAAGCCCGCCGAGTCGTTCGTGTCGACCGAGATGTCGCTCTACCGCATGGTCGTGGGCTTCGGCGACGACGGGACTCCCGAGG
>JANMGF010000954.1:0-5410 GCA_031374535.1 Polyangium sp. (in: bacteria) | reverse complement strand
CTCTAGCGCAACCGCACCCGCTTCCGCCTCCGCTTCCGCCTCCGCTTGCCGCCTCCGCCTCCGCCTCCGCTTGCCGTCTCCCCTGCCCCGAGACCCCCGTCCCGCCCCCCCGGCTACCATCTCCCCCGCCCCGTGACGCTGGTCCGACCCCGCCGGTCATCGTCTCCCCTGCCCCGTGACCCGCGTCCCCGGGGCCACGTCATCCTGGCCCCCGCCCCGCTCCTCCCGTCCCACCGCCCAGGTCACCGTCTCCCATGCCCCGTGACCCGCGTCCTCCGCGCCGCGCCCTCCTCCCCCGCCGCCCGATCCTCCCGTCCCAGCCCTCGGGCCACTTTCTCCCGCCCCACGTGACGCGCGTCCCTCCATGCAGACGGCAAAAATCCTGCTCCTCGTGAATGGTCGTCCCGTCCGCGTCGTTCAACGAACCACAACGACACCGGGCCCTCGGCCCAGGGAGCCACCGCATGCGCAAGTACCGCAGCAATGCCGCGTCCACCGTCCGTGTCGAGTATGGCGTCGAGCTCGTCGCCGGCCTCGCCCAGTTCGCCGAGACGGCCCCCGCCGCCGTGGAGTTCGAGAAAGTCAACGACGCCCTCCACGCCCAGCACCTCGCCCGCTGCGCCCTGCGCACGCCCCTCTTGCGTGCCCGTGCCGCGCTTCGATTCGTCGAGCACGGCGTCGACCAGGTCATTCGCTCCGCGGCGCGGGCCGCCGAGATCCGGGACGGCGGGCGCAGGGGCCGGATCACGGCGGCGCTCTTTCCGAAGGGCCTGCGCCCGGTCGTCGTGCTCCCGGGTCGACGTCAGGTGAAACCCACGCGGGAGCTCGTCCTTCGTCTCGAAAACACGCAGCTCGCTGGCATCGACGTGTACCGCGCGGAATGGCTGCCGCAGCTCGAAGCCGCGCTCGCCGCGCTTCTCGGCGCGGTCGCGGCGTACGACGACGCCATCGCCGCGCACAAGGCGGCGTTCCAGGTCGAGGTGGCATTGCGGGAAGCCCATCACGATGCCCTCGATCGGATCGTCGGCGTCGTGCGCGCGGCATTCCCGCGGGATCGGGCCACGCAAGACGTGATTTTCCCGGCCCCCGAGGCGGCGGAGACCGACGCGACGACCCAGGCGCCGCTGGAATGAACGACGGGCCCGATCCGCCTCCGAGAGACCGATCGAGCCCGCAAAGCTACTTCTTCTCGTTATCGCCGATCTTCGGGCTCACCAGCCATAGTACCCGTGCCGATACGCGCGGCGGTGGTAGCGGCGGTCGAACCGGCGGTCGAACCGGCGGTCGAACCGGTCGTAGCCGTAGTACGGGGAGTTGTAGTACGGATAGTTGTCGTACGGGTAGTCGTAGAAATTGCGACGGAAGTGGCGGCGGTGCGGCCCGTACCCGTAATAGCCCCAAGGTTGCGAGGAGAGGGCAGCTTGGCCCTCCCCCGTGTTCTCCTCGCCCTGGGCTCCTTCCGCGCCCTGGCCGCCCGCGGGAAGACCCTTCCCCGCGCCGCCGGTCTCGGGCTGCCCCTCGGGCTGACCCTCGGGCTGGCCCTCGCCCTCGATGCCCTGGTCCGTGCTCTGGTCGCCGCCCGCGATGATCCCGCCCTTTTCGACGTTGTCGAGCGCGCTGTCGGTCTCGCCCGGATCATCCGTCTCCGCCATGCAGCCCATGCCCCAGATGCCCGCCGAGGCGGACAGCGCGAGCAATGCCACAAACCTCGAAACCTGCTTCATGTTGGACCTCCCCCTCTTTCCCCATTTCGTCGTGGCGTTTCCCCTTCGGGACGCGGAGCGAGGCGCTCGCTCCACCGAGAGGGTCCGACCACAATCGAATTCTTTCAGCACGCTCGGCCAGACGTCGAGCGGTCACTCGCCGTGAAATGCGCGCGAAAGAGCGGAGGGAAGGCCAAACGCCTCGGCGCTTCTCGTCCTTGACATCTTGGCGATCTTATGTACTGACCGGGGCGGGTCTCCTACAGCGCCATGATCTTGCTGTAGTGCTCGGCGATCGCCGTCGCCCCGAGCCTGGAGAAGAAGGACGAGTAGCAGATCCAGATCGCCAGGCCGTTCATGTCGTCGAAGATCTGCGGAAGGTACGGCGGCGGCTTCACGATCCCGTCGGTCACGTGCGCGTGCAGCACCGGCACATCCTCGTGCGCCACCTTCCCCACGAACAGGAAGGGGATCAACGCGGCCTTGTCCTGCTGGATCGCCGCGCGCATGAACGCGTAGTTGAGGACGATCCCCTTGCAGTAACAGGCGTCCTTCGTGAACGGCCCTCCCCCTTCGAGCAGACCTCCGCGGAAGACGCGGCGCGCGTTCTGGAAGCACTCGTCTTCCTCGTATCCCTCCGTCCGGTACCAGTCGTACACGTCGAGGAAACTCGCCCCGTCCTCCGCCTTGTCCACGGCCAGGATCCGATCGTTCAGCTTCTTCGCGCGCCGCGGCGACGAGCGGAACGTGAAGATCTCGACCAGCGCCGCGAGCCCCTCCTGCACCGCCGTCGTGCGCGGCGGACCCTTGCCGAGCCAGCGCGCCACGGGTTGCGACTGGCCGTTCAGGTTCGTCGCCACGTGCACCCAGCCCTCGTGCGCCTCGAGGATGTCGATGTCCCGCGTCGAGAACGTCGCGCCGCTCCGGATCTTCACGTAGTCGCTGCCCGCCGCCGCGTCCGCGAGGATCGAGTCGTCCACCTGCACCCGGATCGCCGCGCTCCCGAAGAACCGGTCGAAGCGCCCGTTCAGCTCGAGCGCCGCCATCTCCGCCGTGATCTCGCGCCGCTCCGGAGGACCAAGCCTCTCGCCGCCGATCGCCGTGAGCACGTCGTAGAGTACGATCCCCATGTCGCGCACCGTCGTCTGCCCGTCCGGCAGCTTGTCCTTCGGCGAGCCGTAGAGCACCCGCGAGAACTTGTAGAAGTCCTTCTTCCCGCGCGCCTTCAGCATACGCACGACGTCGCGGTACTCGGCCGCCGTGGCCCGCAGGATCTGCCCCAGCCTGTCGTTTTTCCCGAGCTCGCGCTCCGCGTCGCGCAGGATCTCCTCGAGCTCGGCGATCTTGCCGTCCGCGTCGAAGCCGAGGTCCGCGTCGTACGTCACCTTCGGCAAGTCGCGCTGCTTGCCCCGCAGGAACTGCGCCTCCACCGACTGTTCCCAGCGGAGCGCTTGCAGGATCCGGATCGGGCGCTGCGCCTCGAGCACGCGTTGCGAGAGCTTCGCGAGGATCTCCTTGTACGAGCGCCACGGCCCGGCCGCGGGCGGCGGCGGCACCGAGGGGATCGGATCATCCCGCAAGCTGAGCGATTCCAGCGGCGCCGTCGCGGCGTGCTCCGCCTTGTCCACGGGGAGGGGGGGCGGCGGCGGCACGGCGAACGCGGCGACCTCCCGCGCATCTTTGTCGCGGGGCTCCTGCTTCGGGGGCATCACCGCGATTGTTCCATAGTTGGCCCCGGACGGATCACACGAAGTTCCGCCAAGCCTTGCTCGGGCGCGACGCCCGCGGTACGAGCCCACCGCCCCCGACGCTCGGGGCCCTTCGATCCGGACCCCCATGACGACCGAAACGACCCCCAAAACCGGCGAAAACGACCTCTCCGACGCCGAGCTGCTCGAAAAAACCGAAGCCGCCGCCAAGCGCCTCCGCACCGCGGTGGCCCTGGCCGTCGTTGGCCAGGACGCGGTCGTCGAATCCATGCTCGTGACCCTGGCCGCGCGTGGTCACGCCCTGCTCGTCGGCGTCCCGGGCCTCGCCAAGACGTTACTCGTCGCGTCCCTGGCCCGCGCCCTCGACCTCTCGTTCGGTCGCGTTCAGTTCACCCCGGATCTCCTGCCGGCCGACATCACGGGGACCGACGTGCTCCACGAGCAACACGGAAACCGCTCGCTGCGCTTCATGCCCGGCCCGATCTTCCACAACCTGATCCTGGCCGACGAGATCAACCGCACGCCCCCGAAGACCCAGGCGGCGCTGCTGGAGGCGATGCAGGAGCGCAAGGTCACCGTCGGCGCCGAGACGCACCCGCTGCCGGATCCGTTCCAGGTCTTCGCCACGCGAAACCCCATCGAGCAGGAGGGCACCTACCCCTTGCCCGAGGCCCAGCTCGACCGCTTCCTCCTGGAGATCCACGTCGACTACCCGAGCGAGGCCGAGGAGCGCGAGGTCGCGCGGCGCACGACGAGCGGCAAGGCCCCGCAGATCGAGCCCGTCCTTCACGCCGCCGACGTGCGCGCGATCGGCAAGCTCGTGCCGCGGATCCCCGTCACGGACGAGGCCGTCGCCCTGGCCGTCTCGCTTTGCCGCGCCACGCGCCCCACGACCGGCAAGGTGGTCCGCGAGGTCAAGGACTATGTGCGGTACGGCGCCGGCCCGCGCGGCAGCCAGGCCCTCGTGCTCGCTGCCAAGGCGCGCGCCGCGTTACGTGGCGAGGCCGCCGCCGACGTCGACGACATCCGCGCCATGCTCGTGCCGGCCCTCCGCCACCGCATCGTCCTCTCCTACCGGGCCGAGGCCGACGGCGTGCGTGACGTCGACGTGCTCGAAGCCGCGGCGAAGAGCTTGCGGTAACCTCAGGCCGAGACGGCCGTCTCCAGCGCGATCACCTCGAGCGACCGCACGACCTCCAGGCCCTTCGGCTGGAGCAAAAACCGGAAGCCCGCCTCGCCCTTGCCTTCTTCGCCCGAGGGCGGCGAGAACCGGATCGCGGCCACGCCACTCTTCTTGATCCCGGGCCAGGCCACGTCGCCGAGGAGGTGGCGCGCGAGCATCGACAAGCTCGGCTCGTGGCCGACGAGCGCCACGGGTCCCTTGCCTTGATGCGCCATGAGCAGGCGCACGAGATCCGAGAGGTCACCGCTCGGCGAAAGCTCGGGCCGCACCAGGATCTCCTCTTCGAAGCCGATTTCGGCCGCGAGGATCTCCGCCGACTGCACCGCGCGCACGAGGCTCGAGGTCCAGATCGCCGTTGGCCTTCGCGACGAACGTTCGTCGAGCCATCGCGCGACCTTGCGTGTCGCGCGTCGGCCCTTTGCCGTCAGCCACCGGCTGGGGTCGCCGAGTCCGGGTGCGTCTTCCACTGCCTCACCGTGTCGAAAAAGGAGGAGATCCATGGGATGGTGCTCTCTACCCCGCGAAGCTCCCCCGCGCACCTTCGACGATGACCCAACAAGGCTCGGGAAAAGCCGTCAGGGGCTCCGGGCGCGCGCGACGGACAATGTCCAGAGCAACGCGGGCACGCGGAGGCGCGCGAAACGAACCGTGCTTTTCGGGAAAACGCGCTATTGTCTCCCAGGCCGACGGTAGGCGTGCTTCGCGAAGACGAAAAACGCACCGGCTGGCGAGTCCGAAGGCGATCGCGGGGAGAAGACGATGTTGCAGAGCTCGTCCGAAGGAAACGTCGCGAAGGGGTTCGGAGCTCGTGGGTG
>JANMGF010000938.1:0-3260 GCA_031374535.1 Polyangium sp. (in: bacteria) | reverse complement strand
ATCCCTTCGCCTCCCCCTACCAGGGCGGCAACGACCTCGAGCAAACGGTCACGGTGTGGAAACGCGCGGGCGACGGCTTCGTCGGCGCAGGCACCGGGATCGCGCTGGCCTGGCAGAATCGGCGCGCGGCCTTCGTGGAGGTCGCGGTCCATTCCGTGTTTCCGTTCGGCGCCCTCGTGATCACGCCCAGCGCCGGCCTCACACTCGGCTTCTGAAGGGAGGTGCTCCTTGCGCGCGAAAAAGCTCCGGAACCTGGTTTTCACCACCACGAGCGCCGCCGTGCTCGCCGCGTGTTCGTCCGATGTTTTGACGCCGCCCGAGCCCGACCTCAGCACGCCCGGCGCCTTCGTGGCCGTGGAAGGGTACGACGAGGAAGGTGCGCTCACGTTGCTCCGCATCCTCGACCACCTCCAGCTCGAGAATGCGCGGCTCCTGTTCCTGACGGTCCACGACGTCCGCCCCGCGAGCTTCGACGAGGCCCGCGAAATGGCGAAGGACCACGACATTCCCATCCGCGAGCTCATCCGGGTCGAGCCGGACACCGTGGTCACCACGTCTCCCCATCGTGTCGTCTGGTTCCGGACCCTCACGGCCAAGGAAGAGGAGCGCGTTCCATGAAATCACCGCTCTTCGCAGGGATCACGCTCGCCGCGTTGCCCCTCTCCGTGTTCGTGGTGCCCCTCGCTTGCACCCGGCACGCCGATATTCGCGACGAGCCCGACGCCGCGACCCTCGAGGTCCCCCCCAATTTCGACGCCGGCGGCGTCACCGAGCTCGACAGCGGCCTCGGCAGCGACGCCTTTCCCGCCTGCGCCGATCGTCCCACCGGCGATTGCGTGGGCTCGAACGATTTCCCGTGCGGGTTCGAGGACTGGGTCCTCGCGACGGCGAAGGAATGCCAGGTGGCCTCCGGCTGCAAGACGAACGGCTGGGTCGAGGTGCACATGGGCCCCGGCGGGTGCGTCGAGACCATTGGAATGAGCGCGCCGAACGACGAGGTCGTGGCTTGCCTCGTCGCCGAGATGGGCCCGGTCAGGTGCCCGTGCGGGACGTCGGTCGCGAAGTACTATTACGGGGAGGGAAACGCGGGGCCGTGCGGGTCGAACTGAGGCAAACCCTCACTTCGGAATGGCGCCGCTCGGCGGCTCGAGGTTGTCCATGATCTTCGAAACATCACACCCCTGTAGGTACATGGACAAGACCTCCGCGCGCCGCGGCAAAAACACGTCCGTGAGCGCCGGCGAGAGCGTCCCATTCTCGTCGATGTGCACCTCGCCGAGCGTGGACGGGAAGGTCAGCCCGCAGCCGAGCGACCTCGCCGGACCGAAAAACCGCTCGGGCGCATGACAACCGGCGCACGTCAACGCCGTCGCGCGGTGCACGATGGATGTGGCCGTGAGCGGATCCTCCGGGGGGCAATCCTGGCCCATGTTGGAGAGATCGAGCGAGGTCTGGATCTCGTACGCGAAATCGGTCCCCTCCACGCCAATCGCGTGTGACGCGTAATCGACCGAGGCATCCCCGGAGACGAGGCTCTGCCCCGCGTTGAATTGTTTCCCGATCTGCATACGGACCTTGGGCAGCTCCTTCTGCCCGAGGTTCCACAGGTTCATGGAGATGAACTCGCTCCGGAACTGTGCTCCCGTCTCGGTCTCGACCGAGCTGTCGAAGAGCTCCGGCAAAGGGTTGTTCTTGACGGTCACCGCCCGGAACCAGAGCTCCGGCACGGGCCCGCCCGGGTTCGCCCGGCCGAGGTGGTACTCACGCATCTCCCAGGGCTCCTGCATCTGCTGGCTCACGCGCACCTGCCCGCGCGAGCCGCCATAAGAATCGTCCTCGCTGGACAGGGCCCCGTAATGGTCCGGGTGGACCACGGGCAAGAAGCCCGGCAGGCCCGTGAAATAAAGCGCCTCCAGCTTGTCCGCGACGGCCTCCACGTTGGGCTCCTCGCCGATGCTCGCCCAGGCTTCGGCCACGGCGCGGCAACCCATGAGCGTATCGAAGCCCGCCGGGTTCGGCAGCGCCCCCTCGAAGATCAGGAAGACCCGGTTTTCCGGATCCGTCCGGCCGGACCATTTCGCGTACACGATGCGGTGCTCTCCGCAGGTCTCACCCGACGAAGGCGTCAGATCGAAGCGGTTCACGATCGCCACGGGCGCGAAGTAGTCGGGGTGATCCGGGACGAAGAGGCCCGTGCTCGACGCGAGCGCGCCCTCCGCGCGTGGGCAAAACGCGGCCGGGGCGTTCACGAAGGCGGCGTTGTCGACGTCGTCGCAATGCGGGTTGTTTGCGAAAACGCCCCCGGCCGCGGGGTTCTCCGCGTCGAAGAGGCGCTTTGCGAGCTCCTCCGCCGAGAGCGGCTTGCCGGCGAGGTCGACGAGCTGCGTCAGCACCCGCTCGAGGCTGAAGCGCGCGAGCACGGCCGGGTCCCGCACGAGGAGCGCGCGGCTGTCGGACGCGACCGAGCGGTCCGGATCGCAGGTGAGCGGGGGGAAATCGATCGGCGGCTCCGGGGGAACCGGAGGATCGGGCATCACCCCGGGAGGCTCGGTCGGATCACCCGGACCGTCTCCGATGGGCCCCCCCTCGACGCTCATTCCACAGCCTGCGACGAGGCCAAGGACCGCCGACACCATCCAGGGACGAGCCGCGAACCGCAAAAGCCGATGCGAAGTTATCATGGACCCTCCACCCCGAAAGTAACGGGCAACCCCGTCAGCCTATCGGGATGGTCGGCCGGGTCAAGGAAGAGAAGGCGTCGGAGGCGACGGAGCCTCTGCCACGCGGCCGCCCATCGCGAGGAGCATCCCTGCCACGGCGGCGTGCGTGCGGTCCCGGAGCTCGACGACACGCGCCGACTCCTTGCCCGCGCCGACGGGATGAAGAGGCTTGCCCACGCGCACGCGCACGAGCCGCATCCGGCTGTCGCCCGAGGTGAAGGCGCCCTTTTGCATGAGATCCCCGGTCCCATCGAGCGTGACGGGCACGACGGGCACGCCGGCGCGAACCGCCGCGTAAAACCCGCCGTTCTTGAAGTCCTTGAGCACGGCGTCCTCGCTGCGCGTGCCCTCGGGGAAGACCAGCAAGGGTTTGCCGCGCCGGAGGACGCCCTCGAACTTCTTGATGACCTCCGCCGCGACCTTGGGCCCGCCCCCGCGCGCGACCGGGACGTGCCCCGCGAGCTTCAGGTGCCAGCCGAGAAAAGGAATGTTGAGCAGCTCGGCCTTCGCCGCCCACTTGAAATCACCGGGGAGGACCGC
>JANMGF010001158.1:0-2174 GCA_031374535.1 Polyangium sp. (in: bacteria) | reverse complement strand
GCAACCCGCGTCACCCCGAGAGCCTCGGTTCGACCAGCACGTTCGTGCAGGCGTCGGTGCTCGACCTCTACGATCCCGATCGCAGCCAGAGCCCGCAAGAAAAGGGCGAGGCGCGCACGTGGGACGAGGCGAGCGCGTTCCTCCGCAAGCTCGGCGACGACGCCAAGAAGAAGAACGGCAAGGGCCTCGCGGTCCTCGTCGAGGATCATCGTTCGCCCACGCTCGCGGCGCAGCTCGACGCGCTCCTCAAGCTGATGCCCGACGCGCGCGTCGTGCGGTACGAGGCGTTCGGCCGTGACGCGGCCGACGAGGGCGCGCGGATCGCCTTCGGCAAGGCGCTCGTCCCCGTCTACGACCTCGGCGAGGCCGACGTCGTCGTGTCGCTCGACGCGGACTTCCTGCTCATGGACGGCAGCGCGGTGAAAAACGCGCGTGCCTTCGCCGCGCGGCGGAACCCGGAGCGCAAGGACAAACCGATGAACCGCTTCTACGCGATCGAGAGCGCCTTCTCGGTCACGGGGACGAACGCGGATCACCGGATGCGTCTGCAGAGCCGCAAGATCCCGGCCTTCGCTTGCGCCCTCGCGCAGGAGATCGCCTCGGCTGCAAAGGTCGACATGCCCGCCGAGATCGCCTCCGCGCTCGCCGGTGCGGTCGCGCTCGATCCGCAGGCGGCGAAGATGGTCAAGGCCATCGCGGGCGACATCGCGAAGCGCTCTGGTGCGGTCGTGATCCTCGTCGGTCGCAAGCAGCCCGCGGCCGTGCACGCGCTCGTGAACGCGGTTCACCGCATGATCGGCGCGGTCGGCAAGACCGTGAAGCTCGTGCGCCCGCTCGACGAGGTCAAGGGTGGCCCGGCCGAGATCGTGTCTCTCGCCAAGGACATCCAGGCGGACGCGATCGACACGCTCCTCGTGCTCGGCGGCAACCCGGCGTTCAACGCGCCGGCAGACGTCCGCGCCGCGATCGGCAAGGCCAAGACGCTCGTTCATGTCGGTACGCACGTCGACGAGACGGGCAAGGCCGCGGCGTGGCACCTGAACCGCGCGCACGCGCTCGAGAGCTGGGGCGACGTCCGATCCGACGACGGCACGGGCTCGATCACCCAGCCGCTCATCGCGCCGATGCACGGCGGCAAGACCGACGCGGAGATCGTCGAGATCTTCCTCGGCGGCACGCGCAAGGGGTACGACCTCGTCCGCGCCAGCTGGCGCTCGGCGGAGTCGCTCGTCCCCGCGTTCGAGCGTGACTTCCGTCGCGCGCTGCACGACGGCCTCTGGAAGGAAAGCGCCTTCCCGGCCGAGACGGCGGAGCTCGACGCGTCGAAGATCGGCGCGGCGATCAAGGCCCAGAAGGCCGTGGCGGCGAAGGGTGATCTCGAGGTCGTCTTCGAGCCGGATCCGCACACCTGGGACGGCCGGTACGCGAACAACGGCTGGTTGCAGGAGCTGCCCGACTCGATGGGCAAGCTCACCTGGGGCAACGTCGCGGCGCTCTCGCCTTCCACGGCGAAGGGGCTCGGCGTGGCCGACGGGGATCTCGTCACGGTGAGCGCGAACGGCGCGCAGGTGACGCTCCCCGCGCTCGTGGCGCCGGGGCAGGCGGACGGGACGATCGTCCTGACCGTCGGTCAGGGCCGCACGGTCGTCGGTCGGGTCGGCAAGGACATCGGCATCGACACGGGCGTCTTGCGTGCGAGCGCGGGCTTCCACGTCGCGGACGGCGTGACGATCCAGAAGGCGGGCGGCACGACGAAGCTCGCGCGGACGCAGGAGCACTTCCTCACGGAGGGCCGGCCGCTCGTGCACGAGGCGTCGTACGTCAAGTACCAGGCGACCCCGCAGGTCGTCCCGACCCCGAAGAAGTACCTGAGCCTCTTCGAGGAGAAGACCTACGACAAGGGCCATGCCTGGGGCATGACGATCGACCTCTCGGCCTGCATCGGCTGCAACGCTTGCAGCGTCGCGTGCCAGGCGGAGAACAACATCCCGATCGTCGGCGCCGTGGGCGTGCAGAAGTCGCGCGAGATGCACTGGATCCGCGTCGATCGTTACTTCGAGGGGTCGAACCCCGACGAGCCGACGAGCGTCGCGCAGCCGATGATGTGCTCGCACTGCGAGAACGCGCCGTGCGAGGAGGTCTGCCCGGTCGCGGCCACGACGCACAGCCCCGAG
>JANMGF010000900.1:0-1456 GCA_031374535.1 Polyangium sp. (in: bacteria) | reverse complement strand
CCTCGGCATCGACGGTGTCAAGGGCGTCAGCGCCCTCGAATCCTTCGTCCTCGCCCGCTACTTCATGTTCCAGCAGGTCTACTTCCACAAGGCGACGCGCGCGGCCGAGTGGATGATCGGCGCGATCCTCCGCCGCGCGCTCGCGCTCATCGTGGACGGCACGCGGCTCCCCGTCTTGCCACCGGCGATCGCCGCCGTCGCCGCGGGTGACGTGCCCGCGCTCGATCAGTACCTCGAGCTCGACGATCAGGTCCTGCTCGGCGCCATCCACGCGTGGGAGGAGTCGAAGGATCCCACGCTCAGCGACCTCTGCCGGAGGCTCCGCGCGCGCTCTCTCTTCAAGACGATCGATCTCTCGCCCGAGGCCCACGACGGCGAGGGGTCCACGGGCGCCTCGTTCGGCGCGCTCGACGAAGAAGCGCGCGCCAAGGCGCTCGGCACCGCGCGGGCGATCGCCCTCGAGCACGGGCTCGATCCCGACCTCTACGTGGGCCTCGACGTCGCGACGGACACGCCGTATGCCGAGGACGACTCGCTGCACGTGGTCTTCCCCAAAGGCAGACCCCGGCCCCCCTCGGAGGTGTCGTTCTTGCTCGATCGGCTGCGCAACGAGACGCTCACCCGCTGTCGGCTCATCTTCGCGCCCGAGCTGCGCGACGCGATGCGGGAGGCGTTCGTCCGTTGAACCGTGCGCGCTTCGTGGCCCTCTCCGCGCTGCTCGCGCTCGCCAGCAATGCTCGGCAAGCACGGGCCGATGATGACGAGGCCGACGGCGTTTACGGGCGCTTCGACGGCGACCTCGATCTACGCCTCGGCGCCGGCGCCGCGTTCGCCCGTGGAGGCCCCGCCCTCGCCGCCCACGCCTCGGTCTTTTACCTGTCCTCGGCGGGCGTGTACGTCCACTACACCGATGCTCTCGGAACGGACGGCCCCGCGGTCACACGATCGATCGCGACCGGTCTCGTGATCGAGCCTCTTTTCCTCGGCCGCTACGCGACGAACCTCGAGCATGGTCCCGCGCGGGTCGACCTCGGCCTCGACTCGTTCGCCCTCGGCATCGGCGCCTTCTGGGAAGCACCACGTGGAGGCGGGTTCGGTGCCGAGCCCGGGCTCGAGTTCTCGATCGGCATCGGCGTGCCCTTCCTGGCCCGCGCGACGGGGCCCGTCCTTGGTGTACGCGGCGCGCTTCGTATCCGGCCCGCCGGGCTCGCGGGCGTGGAGCCTTTCAACCTCGTCGATCAGGGCGCGTTGCTCTCGGTGACGCTCGCCTGGCGGCACGTCGTGCCCGTGCATCTCGTGGACGCGGCCGATCGAGCCTCACGATGAACGACGCCGAGGCGGCCCTCCGGCGCGACCTCTCAGGGGGCAGAACCTCACGGATCTGCACATCCTGGCGCGAGGCCTCCGAACGTAGGTCTCAACGGGGTGAATGGGGGTTTGGGGGCTAGCCCCCAAG
>JANMGF010000877.1:0-3719 GCA_031374535.1 Polyangium sp. (in: bacteria) | reverse complement strand
CCACGTCGCCAGTCTTGACCGGGCCCGTTGGATGAACTGCGCGTTGCGCAGTTCATCCCCCCGGTCCATTCCGTGCCTGGTCCGGGTCCAGGGGTGGACAACACCTGGTGGGGTCCGGGGTGAAACCCCGGGGCGCGACGCTGTAGAACACCCTCTCAGAGGTCGAGGTGGCGGGCAAGCTCGATCCGGGTCGGATCCGAGGCGAGGCCGCGCAGGAAACGATAACGCGCCTCCCAGCGGGACGTGGCATCGAGGTCGCCACGCATGCGTGCGGCCTCCGCGCGCGCAAAGGCATAGGAACGAAGCGAGAAGCGGCGCGCGTCGAAGGAGGAGATCGCGTCGAGGAAAACTTCGACGTCGCCTTCGGAAGGCTGGAGAAGGCGCCCCGCGAGCACGAGGTGCACGCCGAGCCAAGGAGGCGCGTCGCCGCGCACGCGCAAGGCCGAAACACGCGCCGCGCGGCGGAGGGAAGGATCCGCCCCGGCGAGACCAACCCATCCGTCGAGGGCGCGGGCGACACGCGCGGACTGCGCGGACTCGTCGCCGGCCCGGTACGGATCGAGCGGGTTCGCAAAACCCATCCACGCGAGCGCGGCGCCTGCCTCGACGTCCGCCCACGCAGGCGGAGGCGCGCGGTTTGCCCCGAGCGCCCCGAGGAGCCAGCGCGCCCGCGCCGAAAGGAGCGGGTCGCGGCACGCACGCGCCCGTTCGTCGGCGAGCTCGGCCGAGCTTCGTGCTTCCTCGCGTTTGCCGAGCAGAAGGGCGAGCTCGGCCCGCTGGATGGCCACCGCCGCGGGCACCCGTCCATCGGCCGCCGAGCCGCTCGGCCGCTCGTCCTTGACCTGCACGTAGTCCACAGCGAGCGCGGCGAACGCCCGTTCCCGTTCGCCGCCGAGCCTGAGCACGTTCGATTGCACCAGGGCACGCCCGTGTGGACCGAGGCCAAGCGCGGTCGCGGCCTCGTCCGCGGCCTTCGCCCCGCCCTCGATGTCGCCTTCACGCGCGAGCGCCGCCGCGGCCTCGAGCCAGAGCGCGCCTCGCACCGCCACGAGCGTCTCACGGGCAGGCGCGCGAGGGCTGCCCTTGGGCGCGCGGAGCTTGGCTTCGAGCCCGAGGACGCCACGCGCCGCCGCGACGAACGTGGCCCCCGGGACCACGGGCACGGGATCCGTATCCCCGAGCCCAGGCCGGCGCTCCGCGAGCCACTCGATCGCGGTCCAGGCGATCGGCGCCGCGAGGGGCGCCTCATCGTCGCGAGATCGGGCGAGACGGGCGACGTCCTCCGCGTCGAGCTCCGCGCCGGCCGCGATCAACGCCGCGAGCAGCGCCACGCGCGCGCCTCCACCCCGTGTCCCGACCTCCAGGAGTCCTTTCGCCGCCGTGATCGCGGCCTCGAGCGGCGCGTTCGTCGCGCCCCCCGCGTGGGCGGCCGCGAGCCGCAGCCGCAGGAGCGCGCGTTGCTCCACCGCGTCCGCGCCGCCGGCCTGCGGGTTCGCCGGCATCGGCGGCGGCGACTTGCCTGCCCGTGCGGCGCAAGCGACGAGGATCGCGCGGACCTCGCCGAAATCACGCACCATGCCCTCGTAGCGGCGCGAGGCGCGATCGTCTTGCACGTACGGCAGCATCTCGAACCCGCGCGTCGGATCCTCGCCCATGCACAGCACCGTGGCCACTGCCGTGCGGCTGTCGTGATCACGCGGATCGTAGTCGGCGTATTTGCGCGCGAGGAGCTCCACGCGTTTCCAATCGGCCTCGAGCAGGGCCGCGCGTAACGTCGTGATCCGGATGCGAAAGTCGAGCCATTGCTCTCCACGCCCGAGGAGCGTGCGGCGATCCCCCACATCGTCCGCGTCACGACCGGGATCCGGCGCGCCGACCGATCGGCCGAGCTCGTCGAACGCGACACGCTGCGAGCCCTCGCGCACCACCGTCGCCGCGCGTTTCAGCCCTTCGGACGCTTCTGCGAGCCCCGCCGCCGAGGGCGTGGATACGGCCGCGTCGACGTAGTTCGCGAGGGCGATCCGCGCGCCGAGCTCCTCGGCACGGTAACGCGCGCGCGTCGCGGTCCACGGCACGCGCGCCGGAAAGATCATCCACTCGAGGGCCTTGCCACACGCGGGATGCTCGGGGCCTCGCGGCGCCTCGTACGTCTTCAGGCAGGCCTTCGCCTCGCGTGTCCCCTGCGCGAGCATGATCTCCGGCACGGCCACGACGCCGGCCGCCAGCAAAAGCAACGCGCCGAGCCCGACGTACACGCGTTTCCGTGTCGTCTTGCCGTTTCCGCCCTGCCGCGTCGCGCCCATGCGGGGCCCTTCTTAGCCGATTTCCGACAGGCGGGCGCGTGATCGATTCGAGCCTTTTTCGCGTGCTTGCCGCGTGTCAGATCACCGTCGACGCGACGGCGATTCCGGCCGCGATTGAGCCGAGGCCGGCGAGGGCCTGCAGGCGCGGACCAAGCGAAGGAGCGCGGCGGGTGAGCGAACGCATGGGCCAGGCCACGAGCGCAGCGATGAGCGCCATGCCGACGATGGAGGCGAGCCCAAAAACACCCACGAACACGAGCGCCGTCGTGCGGACCTCGATCGTGCTCGCGACGAGCAAGGTGAGCGCTGCGGTCCCCGAAGCGCCATGCACGAGCCCGACCGCCAGGGGCCGCTTGATCGTCTCGGGAGGAGCGCTCTCCTCGGCAGGTTCCGGCTCGCGCCTTCGCGAGACGAGCGCGCCGATCCCGAGCCCCACGAGCATCACCGCGACGGCGAGGTCGAGCACGAGGGCGACCGAAGGCGGCACCGAGACGCCCGTCGCCACGAGGGCGCCGCCGACGAGCACCATCACGGCCCCGTGACCGAGCCCCCAGAGCGCCCCGGACCAGGCCGCGCGCGCGACCGTGCCGCCGCGCGCCACGAAGGTGCACACGGCCGCGACGTGATCTGCCTCGAACGCATGCTTCAGCCCGAGACCCAGGCCCAGCACGCTTGCCGCCACGACGGACATGGCCGGCACCGTAGCACAGCCCGGGCCTCTTGTGTCACCAGGGAGGTCGACCCGACGGTGGGGGCGGAGGCGGCTCGATCGGGAAGGACAGGCCGCAGTCCTCGCAGACGATGGCCACGTCGATCCCGTCGAGGAAGGGGTTCTGCCGCCGCCGCGGGGGCCGGCCTCGTCCGCCGCAGCGCGGGCAGCGGCAGTCGAGGGACGACGGATCACCCGAAACGGGAGCGGCAGCCCGGGGAGGCGGAGGCGAGGACGCAGACGCCACGGATCCGGAGGATCGCACGAAGCGCCGGCGCGTGGAATCAGCCGAGCGCAGGCTTTTCTTGCTCGGCGCCCCCGGATGCCGCGAAGGTTTCGCCCGTCAGCGTGCGCTCCAGATCGGAGGCGTCCGAGACATCCACCACGCGATCGACGGGCCACGTGAGTCCACGCGCGAGGATCTCGTGGCAGCCGAGCGCGACGTCACGCACCGAGGGCGCACGGCCGACGAGCTCCTCGATCGACGTGACCCCGTGATCGCGGATTCCACACGGGACGATCCACTGAAACGCGCGCAGATCCACCGAAAGATTGAGCGCAAATCCGTGCATCGTGACCCACCGCGAGAGCCGCACGCCGATCGCGCCGAGCTTGGCGATCTCGCTCGCCCAGGGCGCGCCGGCCCACTCCGCGGGTTTCGCGCGATCGACCCACACGCCGATGAGCCCGTCGACGACGCCGGCCTC
>JANMGF010000870.1:0-3827 GCA_031374535.1 Polyangium sp. (in: bacteria) | reverse complement strand
TGCTCGCCGCAGCTGCGGTCGTTTTTTCGTGCAGCAAAGGCAAAAGCGAACGCGCGCGGGAAGGACCAGAACCGACGGCTCTTCTGTCGGCCGCGGAGCCCTCGCATGCGGGGCCGTGGATCGAAGGCACGCCCGGGGGGTTTGGGGGCGCAGCTCCGCTTGCCGGAGCGAAGCCCCCAAGCGTGGACGACGCGTTTGTGCGGGCGAGGGCCGAGGGCAAGCTCGTCTTCGTGTACTGGGGCGCCGCGTGGTGTCCGCCGTGCAACGAGCTGAAAGCGGAGGTCTTTTCGAAGCCGCGTTTCGCCGAGATGATGCGTGATTTCGTGCCCGTCTACCTCGACGGCGACACCGAGGACGCGCAACGCGCCGGCGAATCGCTCTCCGTGTCCACGTATCCGACGATGCTCGTGCTTGGTCCGGAGCGCGAGGAGCTTTTGCGTTTGAATGGGAGCGTCGATCTCGACGAGCTCGATCGGGCGCTCGGCGCGGTGCGGGGCAAGGCGCAAAGCTTCCGGGCGGCGACTGCGCGTCTCGATGCGGGCGCGCCGAGCGCGGAGGATTGCAGCGCGCTCGCCCACGCGGCGTGGGAGCTCTTGCCCGAGGAGACGTGGAGCCGCCCCCGTATCCTCTCGACATTACGCAAGGCGATCGAGGTTTGTCCTCCTGCATTGGGCCGCGAGCGCGCCGTTCTATCGGGTACGCTCCTCGGGCTCGCCTCGTCATGGCGGCGCGAGCCGGCGCTGGCAGAGGCGGCGCGGGCGATCGAGGCGGATGCACCGACCTACCTCGACCTCATTTTCTCGAATGCGGAGACCACGTGGGCAACGCGCGCATTCGTCAATCACCGGGCGGCCGATCTCGCGGCCTGGCTCGCCCCGGATCCCAAGGGCGCGGGGTATGGGTCGTGGAGAGCGAAATGGCTCGCGGCGGCGGCCTCGATCCGGGCGCGCGAGGGGGCGTCGGTCGACGTCCGGCTCTCGGCCGTGGGGCCATCGCTCGATTTGTTCCGCCATGAAAACCCCACGGGCCCCGTGCCCGATCCGCTCCGGACCGAGGTGATCGAGGCCGTCGCGCGCGCCGATCGCGAGGCCAAAAATGCGCATGAGCGGCGCGCCGTCGTCTCGAGCGCGTCCTATCTCTTGCGACGCGTGGGCGCGCACGACGAGGCGCGCAAGATGCTCCTCGCCTCTGCCGATCGCTCCGACACGCCCTTTTATGATTTCTCGATGCTCTCGGGGCTGGAGCAGGAGCTCGGGCGAATCGAGGAGGCGCGGGCCTACTCGAGGAAGGCGCGGGAGAGCGCGGCGGGACGCGCGACGCGGCTCCAGTGGATCGCCAACGACATTCTTTTCCAGGCAAAACTCGAGGGCCCGCCGCCACGCGCCTACCTCGTCACCCAGGCCGAGGCTTTCTACGAGCTCGCGATGTCCCTCACGGACGGGTTTCATGGAAGAAACCGCACACGTGCCGAGCAGGTCCGGGCCGCGCTGGGCATTCTGAAGGACGATCCCGATTATGTCGGGCTCGTCGCGCGTCTCCGCGAGCGTTGCGCCTCGTTCCCCGCTGACAAACAGGAGAGCTGCCGCGGGTTTTTCGTCATGTAATGACGGAGGGGGCCACGCCGAGCGCCGCCACGAGCTGGGGCAGGAGGTCCCCGAGCCGCGCATCCACGCAGAGGGCCGCATGCTCGTCGCCCCGCGTCGGGCCGAGGTTCACGATGGCCACGGGCACGCCTCGTTCGCTCGCGCGGCGCACGAAACGGTATCCCGAGAAAACCGTGAGCGAAGAACCCACGACGAGCAGCACCTCGCCCTCGTCGAAGAGCGCCCACGCAGCCTCGGTGACGCGCGCTGGCACGTTCTCCCCAAAAAAGACGACGTCGGGCTTGAGGACACCGCCGCAGCCGAGACAAACCGGGACGTGAAAATCGGCGAACGCGTCGTGCTCGAGGTCGGCGTCGCCGTCGGGCGCGAGGGCGGTCTTCGGGGAAGGCAAGGCGTAGCCCGGGTTTTCCGCGATGAGCCGCTCCTGCAAGGACGCGCGGGGTTCGATCGCGCCGCAGCCGAGGCAACGCACCCGGGCGAGCGCGCCGTGCAGCTCGACGATCCGTTCGCTGCCGGCGGCCTGGTGCAAGCTGTCGACGTTCTGGGTGATCGTCCCTGCGAGGTGGCCTGCCCGTTCGAGCGCGGCCAGGGCCTGGTGCGCGGCGTTCGGGCGGGCCGCGGCGATCCGAGGCCAGCCGCTCATGCTCCGCGCCCAGTAGCGCGCCCGCGCCGCGGGATCGGCCACGAACTGGCGTGCTTGCATGGGGTTTCGCGCGCGGCGCGCCGTCTCGGGCCCGCGATAATCGGGGATGCCGCTCTCCGTGCTCATGCCCGCGCCCGCGAGCGCGACGACACGGCGGCCGACGAGCAGGCGAGAGAGGCGCTCGACGAGGGCGAGGTCGATCCCTTCGGAGCTGGAAGGCGCGGAGAATGCCACCGGGGACCGAGGTTATAGCGCACGCGGCGAGCCGAGGCTTGTGGTCGGCGGCCGTGCGGATAAGATCCTCGATCGGCCATGGCGAACGACCCGAAGCGGAAGCGAGACGACAAGGACGGCGACCTCGTCCTCGAGAAGAAGCCCAAGCTCGAGAAGGCGAAGCGGTACCAGGTCGTCTTCTACAACGACCACTACACGACGAAATGGTTCGTGGTCGACGTGCTCGTCCGCTTCTTCCACATGACCGAGACGTCGGCGCTGGCCTTCATGCTCGTCGTGCACAACACCGGCCGCGGCATCGCCGGCGTCTACACGAAGGACATCGCCGAGACGAAGGTGAAGACCGTCGAGGAGCACGCGCGCGAGTACGGCATGCCGCTCAAGCTGGCAGCCGAGCCGGAGGAGTGAAGGCGCGTCTCAAGGCGCGGCGTCACGCCCCAGCACGAACGGGACGACCTCGTCCTCGACCTCGTCGAAGAGCCAGAGATCGTTGTGGTGCGCCCCCGTGATCTCGAGCAAGCGCCCCTGGGAGAGGCGCGACACGAGCTTGCGGCCGAGATCCACGGGGATGACCTCGTCCTCCGTGCCATGCACGACGAGCACGGGCACGTGCACCGCAGAGGCACGCACGGACGAGTCGAATCGATCCCGCAAGAGCAGCCGGACCGGCAGGAACGGGAAGAGCCGCGCGCCCACGTCCGGGAGCGAAGTGAACGGGCAGAGGAGCAAGACGCGCGCTCCATGGCCCCGCGCGGCCATCTCCATGGCCACGCCCGTCCCGAGGGATTGCCCCGCGAGCACCAGGTCTTCACGCGGGATCCCGCGCGCTCGGACGAGGTGCCCGAGCCCGCGCTCGGCCGCGTCGAAGAGCGTGGCTTCGCTCGGCTCGCCGAGGCCCCGCGCGAGGCCGTAGCCGGGGTACTCGATCGACGCGAAGCCCGCGCCCGCGCGGCCGAAGAAATCGGCGAGCCACGCGCTGTCGGCGAGTTGTTCGCCGTTGCCGTGGAAATACACGACCACCGGGCCGCGCATGGGCGGCGCGCGGAAGAGCATGGGTGTGCCGCCGTCGATCCGTATGAGCTCGAACGATCCGGCCGGCATCCGGCTCGTCTGCGGCGCCGGAAAAACGATGTGGCGTTGCCCGGCCCAGACGAGCCAGCAGAGCGCGAGGTAAAGGACGAGGATCGTCCCGAGGACGGCGGTCACCACGGGACGCGCCCGGAGCTTTCTTTTCGGCCGAGCGACGACATCGGTCCCCTCGGGCACCCGGACGAACCTATTTCCCGCCGCCGAAAAGGAGCGCGCCGCCGAGGATTCCCTCCAGCGCGCCGCCCACGGAGCCCACG
>JANMGF010000836.1:0-2867 GCA_031374535.1 Polyangium sp. (in: bacteria) | reverse complement strand
CCGACCTGCGACTGTCAGCAGCCGGGAGAGTTCCTGCAGCGCGTCTTGGCCCAGCAGGGCTCGGGCCCGCAGCCGGGGCTGGGGGGGCCTCCGCAGCAGCAACAGGGCTACGGGCAGCCCGGCATGGGTGGCCCTCCGATGGGCGGCGATCCGCAGCAGCAGGGCTACGGCGGCCAACCTGGGATGGGGTACGGCCCGCAGCCCGGCATGCCGATGGGCGCGCCGATGGGCGCTCCGCCGATGGGCGTACCGATGGGCGCACCCATGCCCCAGCAGGCCCAGGGCAGCAGCCTGAACATGATCAAGATCGCGGCCATCGGCGTCGCCGTGGTCCTCGGCGTCGTCGGCGTCGGTGGCTTCATCTACTGGGGCTACACGCACCCCTCGATCCGCATCGTCAACGTGACGGGCAAGGACGGCGTGACGGTCACGCTCGACGGCGACGTGATCGCCAAGGACCTGAAAAACGCGGCCACCGAGAGCGCCTCGGTCGTGACCAAGACGACCGTGAAGAGCGGCGCTCACAAGCTCGAGTCCAAGGACGCGAGCGGCAAGGTGATCGACAGCTTCTCGTTCGAGTTCAAGTCGGGCTCGAACGGCTACATCTACGCCCCGGGCCGCTCTGCCGATTCGAAGACTTGTTTCATCGTCCAGACCGACGAGTACAAGACCATCAACATCGGCCTTGGCAACAAGGACCGCTTCAAGCCCCTCGACCCGACGAAGAACATCTGGGAGCTGCCCACCTCGATCGACTTCTGGTTCCAGGACACGCCCGACAGCGTCGATATCAAGACGAAGAAGGGCGACAAGTCGAACAAGTCCGTCACGAAGCGTGCCCTTCGCCAGGCCCGCTGCGACGACCCCGACTTCCAGGATTAGCCTACGGGTTCCGCGGAGCCCCGGTCCGCGGTATAGGAGCGCGCAGGACGAACATGGAGAGGCTCGAAAGCTACGTATCAGGTGCCTGGGTCCACGGAACCGGCAAGGCGTCCGTGCTCGTCAACCCGACGACCGAGGAGCCCATCGCGGAGGCCAGCACCGAAGGCATCGACTTCGCGCGCGCGCTTTCCCACGCCCGTGACGTCGGCGGCCCCGCCCTCCGCGCCCTCACGTTCGCGCAACGCGGCGAGCTTCTCCTCGCCTTGTCCCGCGTCCTCCACGCCCACCGCGACGCGCTGATCGACGTCGCCATCCAGAACGGCGGCAACACCCGCAGCGACGCGAAGTTCGACATCGACGGCGCCTCCGGCACGCTCGCCTACTACGCCGAGCTCGGCAAACAGCTCGGCGACGCGCGTTTTCTCGTCGACGGCGAGGGCGAGAAGCTCGGCCGCAGCCCGCGTTTCTTCGGCTACCACGTGTGGGTCCCGCGCGCCGGCGTGGCCGTGCACGTCAACGCCTTCAACTTCCCCGCCTGGGGCCTCGCCGAGAAAGCCGCCTGCGCGTTGCTCGCGGGCATGCCCATCGTCTCCAAGCCGGCGACGAGCACGGCCCTGCTCGCCCACCGCATCGCCCGTCTTTTCCTCGATGCGAAGATCCTCCCCGAAGGCACCTTCTCCTTCATCGCGGGCCCGCCCGGCGACATGCTCGATCACCTCGGCGGCCAGGACGTCCTCGCGTTCACCGGTTCAGCCGATACGGGCGCGCGCCTCCGCGTCTTGCCCTCTGTCGTGCACGGCTCGGTTCGCCTCAACATCGAGGCCGACAGCCTCAACACCACCGTGCTTGGTCCCGACGTCACGTCGGGCTCCGACACGTACCGCATGTTCCTGCGCGAGGTCAGCCGCGACATCACGCAGAAGGCTGGGCAGAAGTGCACCGCCATCCGCCGCATCCTCGTCCCCTCGGCGATCGAAGCCGACATCCGCGATGAGCTCGTGAGCCTGCTCCGCGACGTCAAGGTCGGCGACCCTGCGCTCGAAGGCGTGAACGTGGGCCCCCTCGCGACGTCCTCGCAGCTCCGCGACATCCGCGCCGGCATCCAGAAGCTCTCGGCCGAGGCCTCGATCGTCCTCGGCGACGGCTCCTTCGAGCGCGCCGGCGTACCCGACGGCAAGGGCTACTTCGTGCCCCCTACCCTGCTCCATTGCAAGGATCCGGACGCCGCGCGTGACGTCCACCAGCACGAGGTCTTCGGCCCCGTCGCCACCCTCATCCCTTACGACGGCACGTCTACCCGCGCGGTGGATCTCGTCCGTCGCGGCGGCGGCATGCTCGTCGGCTCGGTCTACAGCGACGATCGCGCCTTCGTCACCGACATGATCTTCGGTTTGTCCCCGTACCACGGCCGCCTCTACTTCGGCAGCGAGAAGATCGCCGATCAGACGCCTGGCCCTGGCACGGTCCTCCCCCAGAGCGTGCACGGCGGCCCCGGGCGCGCGGGCGGCGGCGAGGAGCTCGGCGGACGGCGTGGTTTGTCGTTCTACTCCCACCGCGCCGCGATCCAGGGCGCGCGTCCCATCCTCGAAGCTGCGCTCGATCTCAAGAGCTGAGCGAGATCCTACGGCGCCGCATCATCGCAGCTCGGATCGGTCGCGGCCGCGAGGTCCAGCGTCCAGATCGCCGACTCCCCGCCCATCGCGCGTCCGACGCCCAACGTCACGAAGTCCGCGTTCGTCAAGACGGGCAACGTCCCCATGTCCGCTGCCCATTGATCGAGCGTCGGCCCTGCCTCTGCGTACCCCTTCGCCAGGAGCTCGGCCATCGCGATCGTCCCGTCGCATGCCGCGGAAAACCCGGATTTGCAAGCCCGCGTCACCGTCGTCGAGCCGTCGGGCCCTACGTCGCCGAGGTACCCCTTGTCCCGCATGTCGTCGCTGTGGATCGACGCGGACGCATTCAACGTCGCGCAGACCTTCAGCACC
>JANMGF010000827.1:0-5805 GCA_031374535.1 Polyangium sp. (in: bacteria) | reverse complement strand
ATGCCCGAACGACCGGCCTCCGAGATGCCCCCGATCATCCCCGCGCCCCATCGACCGGCCTTCGCGATGCTCCCGACCTACCCAATCGACCGCAGCGCCGCGACGATCCCTCCCAGCGACGCCCGGTCATCCTGGTCGAGCGCGCTCGTCCCCCGCGCCAGCGCTTCCACCAGGACACGAATATCCCCGTCCCGCACCGGCGGCTCGATCGACGTGACACGTTCGGCCCGCGCGACGTCGTCGAGCAAAAGCCCAAGCTCCCGCTCGTCGAGGCCAAAGGCCTGCGCCCCCTTCGACACCGCGCCCGCCGCACGCGCGACCTCGGAGAGGCCCGCCCGCGCTCGCAAACCGAGGCGCGTAATCTCCGCTCGTTCCCGCAATGAACGATAAGCCGACTCGATGACGTCGAGATCCGATCGCGCATGGGCCAGCGGATCCTTCGGCCGCCCGGCCTCCTCCTCGTCTTCGTCCTCGTCCTCGTCCTCGTCCACCCCGACCGGCAGCACCGTGGGCCTCCGCGTGGAGACCTCTTCAAGCTCGGCCCGCGCCGCGGCGATCGCCCCGAGATACCCGTTGATCGCGGCCGTCGCCGCGTCGAGCCGCGCCGCGGGATCCCCCGGCGCGCTCGGATCGAGCGCCGCGATCTCCGCCGGACGACGCCGCACGAGTTTCTTGATCGGCATCGCGCACGCCAGCCTGAACGCCGCCGCCTCCGCCGCCGCGAGGACCCGCTCGCCAAGCTCGATCCGCAACGTGAGCTCGTCCCGCAGCCGCGCCACCTCGGGCAAGAGCCGCGATGTCCCGTCCGCCCCGTCCACCACCGCGAGCTTCTGACCCAGCGCCGCGCGTGTATCGACGAGCGTCCCCAGCGCGTCACGCAGCCGCCCGAGCGCCTTGTCCGTCGCGTCGACCTCGGCCCGGAGATCGTCGCCGGCGAGCCTCTTTTTCGTCGCTGTTTCAATCGCGGCCACCCGCGCTGCCTGCGCCGTACCAAGCGCCTTCGCTCGCCCCACGCGTGCGCCTTCGAGCGACGCCGACGTCCGCATCACGAGGAGCGACAACGAGAGCACAGCCCCGCGCCCCAGCGCGCCGAGCGCGACCGCGAAGGAAAGCGTGCCGAACGTGCCTCCCACGGTCGACGTCGCGATCACGAAGGCGCCCGCGACGAGCCCCAGGACCGCCGCGATCGAGCGCAGGATACGCGCGCGCCCCGACAGGATCTCCCGCGAAACGCCGCGCGGCGGGGGCAACGCCAGGAGCCCCTCTGCGGTCGTCGCGAGCACGAACGCCCCCGCCGCCAGCACCAGGAGAAGCGCGGCAAACGCCGTCGCCCCGGCGAGCGTCGCGACGATCTGCCCGAGGAAGGTGATCTCGATCATCCTACAGCACGACCTCCGTGTCCTTCGCCCCGAGCTTGCCCTTGCGGATCGTCACGCGGAACGCCTTCCCGTCCCACGCGATCGCATGCAACGTGACGGGCACCTCGCGCCCCGGACCCGTCTTCCGCGAGCGCGCCACGAATCCGAGCCGCGTCTCGTCGCCCAGCGCCACCTCGACGGCCGAGATCCCGATCGACGCCGCATCCGAGAGCTCCGCGAGCGCCGCGTCCGCTTCGCCTTCCTTGCCGACGAGCGCGAGCGTCGCGTCGAGATCTTCCCACGTCAGGATCACGACCGCGCTCGGACCGCTGAAGAGCGAGAGCTCCTTCAACTTGCGCGAGAGTCCATCGGCGAGGCCCGGCTCCACGGGTTTGCCCTCGCCGTCGAGGAGCCGCGCCACGTGCGCCGCTGCCCAGAGCCGCGCCCAGAGCCTCGGATCCCGCGGCCCCGGCGTCCCCTCCGCCGAGGCTACCTGACGCTCGAGCCGCAGCGCCTCGTCCACGCGCCCGCTGCCCGCCGCCGCGAGCGCGAGGCGCAAGAAGCTCGGCGCGTCCGCGGGCGGTACATCCGTGAGCGTCTTGTATTGCCGGTACGCCGCGCCGTACCAGCCATGACGCAAGAACACATCGCCGAGCAGCCTCCGCGACTCCGCGCTCTGCGGATCGAACTCCACGATCTCCGAGTACGTTCGAAGGGCCTCGTCCTCGAAGCCCTGCGTCGCGAGCACGTCGCCGAGCGCGAGCGCGAGGTCGGGGCTCATGAACCCGCGATCCCGCAGCCTTCGGCCCTGGGCGAGCGCGTCGTCCTTCTTGCCCGCCTCCGCGAGCAGACGCACGACCCGCAGATCCCCCTCGGGATCCCCCGGCGCGACCAGCATCCGCTCGCGCAGCTTGGCGAGCTTCGCCTCCACGGTGTCGAGCCCGGCGAGCTCCGCGTCGACCTCGTCCCAGCGGATCTTCTCGCCAAAAAGCGTCCGCCGCACGGCCGCCGCGATCCGCGGATCGACCGTCCGACGCAGGATCGCCTGGGCCACGTACGCGCGCGTGTCGGGCGCTCCCGCGAAGTGGGCGAGCAGCGCGGTCACGGCGTCCTCCGTGCGCGCCTTCTGCTGGATCAGGTCGAGCAACGCTTGCTCGGCGCGCCAGTCGGGGATCTCGCACGAGCCCCGCGCCGCCTCGTACCGCGACACGAGCGTCTCCCCGTCGAGCTCGCCGCGCAGGCGCTTCGACCACATCACGATGCGATCCGCGAGGGGCCTCCGCGCGATGTCGCTGCACGGCATCGACGTCGGCATCGACCTCTGCGGCACCACGGCGCGCGTGATCTTCGGCGGCGCCTTGGGCTCTTGTTTCGCCTCCCCCTCGAACCTCCCGTCCCCGTCCGTGGGCTCGCGGAGCTTCTCCTTGACGGCCTGCGTCCGGTTCTTCGCCTGGACCGGCGCCGGCCTCGGCGGCGGCGGCGCAGGCGCGAGCAGGACCGCTTCAGGCTCCGCGGGCGAGGCCGTTCCTGCCGCCATCGCCGGAGCCGTCTCGGCCCTCCTGGAGTGCTCTTCCATGGGTTTGTCGTCGCTCGGGATCTCCGCCACCGCCACGGGCGCCTGCGAAATCGGCGCGGGCGAGGCCGCCACGGACTCCATGGCCGGCGCATCTTCCCTCTTGCTGCACCCCATCACGCTCGCCGGCACCGGATTCAGCGCCGCATCCATCAACGCCCGCTCCGTGCGCGCATCGAGCGCCGTGAGCCGCACGCCCCGCAGCGGCGAAGACCTCCGGCGGATCCCCTGCCGCGCATACGCCGCCTCGCTCTCCAGCGCGAGGATACTCGTGAACGGCGTCATCAACCCGTACTCGAGGCCGATCTCCACGATCTTGCCGCGTTGCTCCTCCGGGTCCGTCACCTCGCCGAGCAAACGCCGCACCTTCTCCGCGGCCCAGAGCCTCGGCACGAGCGAGGTGCTCGTCCCCTGCGCGAGCGTGATCGGATAGTTCTTCGCAAAATCCTTCCCACCCACGCGCCCCTTCACGGTCGCCTCGGCAGGGAGCGCGTGGTGCGTCCGCGCGAAGAGCAGCACCTCCTCGCCACGCGAGACCTTGCCGCTCGCCGTGAGCATCGCCTCGTCGAGGCCCGCGCCGAGATCGATCGCGAGCTCGGTCATCGTCGGCGTCTTGATCGCGCTCGCGAGCCGCAGCACCTCGCTCGTCGCCGTCTCCATGCGATCGATCCGGAAGCTCTGCCCCCCGCCCTGCCGCGCGAGCTCACGCAGAAGCGCGACATTACTTTGGGTACCAACCGCCACCGTGAAGAGCCTCGCCCGCGAGGTCGACAAGCTCCGCCGGAGCCGCTCCGAGAGCTTGTCCCCATTCACCTCGCCCGACGTGGGCAAGCCGTCGCCGATGTACACCACCGCCGGTTGCTCGGTCCCGTGCAGGCGCCCGAGCGCCGCGTCGAAGAGCGCGCCGAGATCCGTCGCCCCGCCCGAGGCGTGCTCGGCGAGCCGCGCGAGCGCCAAAGCGATCTCCTTGTCCGTCGCCTCGGCGAGCCCGTCCTTCGGGAACAGCACCGTCGGCGCCGAGTCGATCGCGATGAGGACGAACCGATCCTTCTGCGAGAGCGCGCGCAGGATCGCCTCGGCCGCGGCCGCCTTTTGCTGCCGCACCGCCTCGTCCCCCGACGCCGACGTGTCGACCACGACCGCGACGTCGCCCGGAGGCTCCGGCACCGTGGCCCAGTCGATGTCGGGCACGTACCGCGCCATCACGTAGTCGGCCCGATCCGCGCCCGCGGCGAACCGCGCGACCGTCAAGGCCGCCTTCTTTTCCTGCTCTTTCGGCGTCGCTTCGAGCTGAAAGTCCGCGCGCGGCAGGTACCCGCTCCGGCGCATCGTCACGCGCCGACCGCCGTCCTCGACCACCGCGTCCGCGAGGCTCGCGATCCGCATCGTCGCGCCCGCCGAGCCGAGATCCACCTCGAGCGAGAACTCCCCGATCCGCGCCGGATCCTCGGCCCGCATCGGGTAGAGGTACTCGAGTTTCCCGGCCTGCGTCGGCAGCACCTCGAGATACCGCAGCACCACGCGCCGCGACCCCGAAGCCGGGATCGGATAGATGCGCGACCGATACGTGCGCCCGTCGACCCACTCCAGCAGCGCCGGCGCATGCCCCGTCGCGACGGCCGTCGCATACCGCGCCGCGGCCTCCTTGCGTTCGGTCACCTCGCCTTCGACGAGCACGCCGTCCGTCTCGACCGCGAACGAAGACACGATCGCCCGCTCGGGCACGCTGAACCAGTACCAGCCTTCGAGCGCTCCGCCGCCTGGGTTGCCGAACGTCTGATCGACCTCGGTCTCGGCGAGCCCTTCGCGGATCACCGCGCGCACCGACTGACGGCTGATCTCCAGGACCTTGGCCTTCTCGCCCGCCGCGCCCGCGCTCACGCCGTAGATCCGCCCCGCGCCGCTGCTCGTCCCCGCGAGCGGGCGGCTGTCGCCCATGCCGCCGGTCCAGTCGTCCCAGAACAGCACCGGGGAGACCTTGGGTTTGTCGTTGCCCACGGCCTGCGCTTGCTCCCCCGCGCTCACTTCCACGCGCCCACCAGGCGACGTGAGCACCGCGAGCCCGCGCGTCACGACGACCACGACCTCGGCGCCCGCGCGCCGGATCGAAAGCCCCGCGTCCGCCGCCGCGATCGTCACCTCCCCCGCCTTGTGCCGCAGCCCGCCGCGCTCCGAAGGCGGAGCGTCGAGCCAAACCTCGCCGGACACGAGCTCGGCCCCCTCCGGCAGGAGCCGCGCTGTCGCATCCCCCCGCAAAAACAGGGACGAACCATCCGACAGCCGCACGAGCGCCCGCGCCCCCGCCCCCGTCGCGAGCTCCGCGCCCGCGGGCAGCGGCGCCCCCGAGATCACGGTGCTCGTCTTGCCCGCGTCCACGAGCCGCACTTCCCCGGCGGCGAGCTCGAGGCGCGCGTCGACGACCCCTGCACGTACCGGTGGCACGCGCTGGGTCGCGATGAACGCGATGAGGCTCGCGACCAGCACGAAAAAGCCGATCGTCGCGCGGAGCGGGAGGGGATGATTCTTGGCGAACGCCCTGATTCGATCCAGCCAGCGGGTCATGGTTCTCCGGTGCCGAAAGGCACAACGGCCCTGGGCCTCGGAGCTTCTACCCGCCCGAAAGTCCCCCGACCGCGGGGCCCATGATCGGCCCTCTGCGCGGCGGGGGAAAGAAATTCTCAGGTGAGGCGGTGGATCGCGCCCGGATCAGGCGCTCGAGCGGGCCCGTCTTACTTGTTCTGCACGATGATCGCGCCGTACGCTGGCACGTCGAACGACATGCCCTCCGTACCCGTGATCAGATCCGTCGCGGTCACCGCCCACGCGACCGTTTGGTTCGTCGACGTGCGGTTCAAGACCACCGTGATCGACTCC
>JANMGF010000808.1:0-2566 GCA_031374535.1 Polyangium sp. (in: bacteria) | reverse complement strand
ACGAACAGGCGAACACCGACCGTTACCCCGACGGCTACTACCAATCGAAGGACGGCAAGGTCCTCGTCGTCGCCATCCGCTCCAAGGTCATCGGCAGCGATTTTTCGCGTGGAACCGAGGCCCTCACCCGCATCCGCGAGGCCGTCGATCACGTGAACCCGGCCTCCTTCCACCCCGAGATCCATTACGGCTTCGGCGGTGACCTCCAGACGGGCATCTCCGAGATCACCGCCATCAACGAGGACCTCACCGACGTCGGGGTCACGGGCGCCCTGCTCATCGCCGGCGTGGTGTTCCTCTATTACCTGCGCCTCCGCACGCTTTTCGCCATGCTGCTCACGATTGGTGTCGGCGTCGCGTGGACCTTCGGCGTGACCGAGCTCGTCATTGGCCATTTGAACATGGCCACCGGCTTTCTTTTCACGATCGTCGCGGGCAACGGCATCAATTTCAGCATCATCTTCATGGCGCGTTACCTCGAGGCGCGGCGGGACCAACACCCGCCCGCCGAGGCCATCACCCTCGCGCGCCGCGAGACCTGGCTGCCGACCCTCACCGCCGCCGCCGCGGCTTCCGCAGCCTATGGATCCCTCCTCGTCACCGAGTTCCGCGGCTTTCGTGATTTCGGCCTCATCGGCGGCATCGGCATGCTCCTTTGCTGGCTCGCCACCTTCCTCGCCTTGCCCAGCATTCTCACGCTCATGGAGCGCCTCCTCCCCCTCGATTCCGCCTCGAATGGCCTCCTCGGCCGGATCCAGCGCGCCACGCAGGGTGGCATTGCCTTTGGCCGTCCTTTCGCGGCCCTCGTCCCGCGCGCCCCGCGCTTGCTCACGGTCCTCGGCGTCGCCGTCGCCCTCGTCGGCGCGGTCTTCACGGTCCGGTACGTGAAACGCGACCCGATGGAGTACGACCTCCGGCAGCTCCGCACCGACGTGAGCGCGCGGGCCGACGAGATTCGCCGGAGTGAGCTCGCCGAGGCGATCACCGGGTATGTCGGGACGGACGGCATGGCCATCCTCGTGGAGCGCCCCGAGCAAGTCGAGCCCCTGCGCGCCGCGCTCCACACGAAACGCGACGCGGCCCCGAAGGAGGCCAAGCCCTTCGAGAAGGTACACGCGCTCCAGGACTTCGTCGCCGAGGCGCAGGCCGAGAAGATCCCCGTTTTGCTCGAGATCAAGCAAAAGGTCCTCAAGGCAAAGCGGCGCGGCGTCCTCTCCGAATCCGACTGGATGGACATTGCGGAGGTCCTGCCCCCGGACGACCTCGCCCCGTTCGGCCTCGCGGATCTCCCTGCCGGTCTCGCGCGGTCGTTCACCGAGACGGACGGCACGCGGGGCCGGATCGTCTACATCAGCCCGACCCAGGGCGAGACGGTCGACGACGCCCATTACCTCTTCCGCTGGGCGGACGCTTATCGCCGCACGGTCTTGCCGGACGGCAGCGTGGTCCTCGGCTCGGGCCGGGCGGTCATTTATGCCGACATGTGGTCCGCCGTCGTCGACGACGTCCCGCCCGCGGTGCTTTTTTCGCTCGCGGCCACGATCCTCGCGGTGCTCCTCGCCTTCCGCCGCGGCCGCCCTTCGCTCTACGTGCTCGGCGCGCTCCTCCTCGGTATCGGCTGGATGGCGCTCGCGCTCGTGCTCATGGAGGTGAAGCTGAACTTCCTCAACTTCATCGCATTGCCGATCACCTTCGGGATCGGCGTCGATTACGCGGTGAACATCGTGCAGCGGTATACCCGTGAGGGCACGGGCGGGGCGATCGCGGCGGTGCGCGAGACGGGAGGCGCCGTGGTCCTTTGTAGCCTGACCACCGCGCTCGGATACGTGGCGCTCGTGCGGTCTTCGAACCACGCCGTGCGGAGCATGGGCATCGCCGCGGTCATCGGCGAGCTCACCTGCCTCTTCGCCGCCGTGATCGTCCTGCCCGCGGCGCTCGTATGGATGGAGGGCCGGAAGCGTTCTTGAAGGACGAACCTTCGATCGTTTCAGAGACGTTCGGATCACGCTTCCCTTCGGCGCCGCCGCGTTTTATCGTCGGAGCCATGGCAAAGCCCGAGCAGCAAAAGCAAGCCTCGACGGACAGCGGCGGATCCGGTTCGGGGCTGCGCTCCGCGGGGAGCTTTCTGTTCACGGTGGCCCTGCTCGCGGCGTCAGGCGCGGCGCTTTACAACGTCTACGGCGTGGGCGTGGAGATCGAGGCGCTGGCCACGGAGACGGCTTGCCAGGGGCAGGGCCCCACGTGCAAAGCGCAATTCACCTACTGGGAGCGCTCGCCGATCGCCCACACCTTCGCGATGCAGACGCCAAAGGGCAACCACCCCGTGGTATGCCAGCGGGAGTACATCCTCGCCGGGACGTGGAGCTGCAAAAGCCGCGATGGATCGGTGACAGCGGAAGCAAGCGCGCCGGGGTCGGCGGTGGTTTCGGCGTCGGCGTCGGTCAAGCCGGCGAAGGTGATCCCGGGGAAGGTGCCGGCGCCGGGGAAGAGTGCCGGCGTGGGGTCGCCGGCGCCCTGAGGGGGTGTTGCCACAGCGTCGCGCTGGGGCTTTGCCCCAGGCCCCACC
>JANMGF010000764.1:0-1733 GCA_031374535.1 Polyangium sp. (in: bacteria) | reverse complement strand
CGGCGCAGGCTCAGGGACGAACCGCGCGACGGGCTTCGTGATCATCGGCGGCCAGTCGCTGGCGCTCTTGCTCACCATGCGGCGGACCCACACCGAGAGATCGTCGAAGAGCGAGTAGGCGACCGGCGTCGCGAGCAGGGTGAGCAAGAGCGCCAGCGACTGGCCGCCGATGATCACGAAGCCCGTCGCGCGGTTCGTCCCTGAGCCTGCGCCGCTCGAAAGGACGAGCGGGATCATGCCGGCCACGAAGGCCGCCGTCGTCATCAGGATCGGGCGGAGACGGTCCTTGTTTGCCAGCAGAATGGCCTCGAGCCGAGGCAAACCCGCCGCGCGAAGCTTGAGCGTGTGATCGATCTGGAGAATCGAGTTCTTCTTCACCACGCCGAAGAGCACGAGGATCCCCAGCATCGAGAAGATGTTCAGCGATTGCCGGAAGATGATCACGCTCAGGATCGCGAAAGGCACCGTCAGCGGCAGGCTGAGCAGGATCGTGATCGGGTGCAGCCACGACTCGAACTGCGCCGCGAGCACGAGGTACATGAAGATGAACGAGAGCAAGAAGGCGAGGCCGAAGTTCTTCGCCGCGCGGCCGAGCTCGCGGGAACGACCCGTCGCGCTGGCGTTGTACCCCGGCTCCATCCCGAGCGCCTTGGCTGCCTTGTCGAGCTCCGCGACCGTCGCGCCCTCCGAGAAGCCCTTCTGCAGGTTGCACATGATCATGACCTGCCGCTGGCGGTTGTAGCGGTCGATCTTGGCCGGCCCCGAGCCCTCCGTGAAGGACACGACGTTCTGCAACGCGACCGTGCCGAGGCGCATGGACGGCACGCCGAGGCGCTTCAATCCTTCGACGTCGGAGCGATAACTCGACACGGCGCGCACGTGCACCTCGTATTGCTCGCCGTGCTCGTTGTAGTTCGTCACCTCGTAGCCACCGACGAGCAGGCGCAGCGAGCTCGCGATGTCGGAGACGCCGACGCCGAGATCCGCAGCCTTCTCCCGATCGATGTGCGCGCGAAGCTCGGGCTTGCCGAGGATGAGCGACGTGTCGGCGTCGACGACGCCCGGAAGCTCGTTCATCCGCTTGAGGAGCACATCGGCATACGCCGAGATCTTCGTCATGTCCGGGCCGGTGATCTGGTACATGACCGGGAATTGCGCGCCGCCGCCGAAGGACGGGACGGGGCCGATCGCGATGCGGAAGTCCTTGCCGTAGCGGGGCAAAAGCTCGGCGCGCGCCTTGTCGATGAGCTCCTGCTGCGAGAGCTTGCGCTTGTTCGCAGGGAGGAGTTTCACGTAAAGGCCCGCGAGGTTCGGGGTCTTCTGCGCGTCGTCGCCGACGGTCGTGATCGCGTACTCGACGCCCTCGGCCTTCTCGAGCTCGCCGGCGATACGCGTCGCGATGAGGCGCATCTCGTCGAGGCTCGTGCCCTCGTTCGCGCGCACGCTCACCTGGAACTGCGACTCGTCCTCGTCGGGAAGGAAGTTCGTGTTTGCGTTCTTGGCGAGGACCGGGATCGCGAGGAGCGAGGCGACACACGAGACCACGATCACCCAGCGGTGCGCCATCGACCAGCCGAGGATCCGCACGTACGTCCGCTCGATGGCCCCGTAAATCCCCGTCGCCTCGCCATGGCCGTGGCCGTGCGCTTGCGCCGCGGGCTTGGCGGCGCCCGCGGGGCCCTTCTTCACGGTCTTGCGGAGATACCGCGCGCACATCATCGGCGTGAGCGTGA
>JANMGF010000760.1:0-8816 GCA_031374535.1 Polyangium sp. (in: bacteria) | reverse complement strand
TCACGAGGCGCGGCGGTAGACGAGCCGGCCGAGGGTGGCGATGACGTGGTCCATCCGGTCGAGCACCTGCGCATTGACCGTGCCGATGTAGCGCATGGCCTGCGCGACCTCCACGCAAGCCAGCACCTCCCGAGCCGACCCCAGCGCCGACGAATATCGTTGCCGCTTATGCCCGGCCAGGCTTCCCATGCCCTCGGCCACATTCAGCGCCACGCTCTGCACCGCCCGCCGCATTTGCCGAGCCAGGTCCCTATCCTTCCGTTCAATCTCCTCGGCAATCCCTGCCGCGTCCCTCGCCATCACCAAAACGACCTCATAAATCCTGAGCATAACCAACCTCCACCCGACGACCCTCTCGCCGGGACCACCCCCCAACCGGCGCGCGCAGGACTCTGCAAGACTGCGAAGCACCGCGCGGAGCCACCCGGAGCCACGCGAAGCGTGGTGAGGATGGCGAGCACGGCTTGGCCTCGAAGAGACCGAGCACGCCGGTACGATCGCCCACCCCGAGCGAGATCCGCTGCATCCCCGTCCCGCTCGCGCTCGCGCTCGCGCTCCCGCTTCCGCTCCCGCGTCCGCTTCCGCTTCCGCTCCCGCTCCCGCTTCCGCTTCCTCTTCCTCCCCCCTCTTGCCCGCTCCCGCCCTCTCGTGTTCGGACGCCGCTGAGCACCCCGCGATCACGCCCGAGAAAAACCGACGCACCCACAACAAACGAAAGCCCCTCCCGCCGCGCTGGCGAGAGGGGCCCTCCGTCTGCTCGTTTTCGTTCAGGGCGGGGTGATGATCTGCGACCCGTCGTCCGACGCGGCTGCGCCCATCCCGGCCGTCTTGCCGAGGCGCTCCTCGTACCAGCGCCGCGTCACGCGACCGGCCACGTCACGGCTGCCGAGCCCGAAGGCGAGCGCCGAGGCCAGCGCGATCGCGCCGAGCGTCAACGAGAACGCGAGCGTCACGATCTCCTCGGCGATCTGCAGCTCGCGCAGCGCCATGAACGCGCCGAGCGCCAGGATGCCCGCCCGGATCGCGCCGGCCACGAGCGGCCGCTGCGACGCCGTCCCGCCGGGCATGCCCGTCCCGCCCGTCTCCAGCATGCGCCCGCGCACCCAGTTCGCGAAGAGCAGCGCCGCGCCGAAGATCACCGCCGCCGCCAGCACGTGCGGCAGGTACGAGATCACCGCCATGATCCCCGAGGCCACGGCGTCGAGGCGCCACGCGTCGGCCGCGTACATCCCGACGATGAGCATCGTCACCCAGAAGATGACCGACGCGCCCCATCGCGCCCCTTGCTCGGTCCGATCGGCTCGCACCGCGATGCCGAGCCGGTCGCAGAGCCGGTCGAAGCCCACCCGGTGCAGGAGCGGCCGCGCGATCGAAGCGAGCACCCTCGCCACGAAATAACCGACCAACAGGATGGCGAACCCCCTCAGAAGATCCGGTAGAAACGCGAGGAAATCGTTCCACCCAGCTCTGAGCCAATACGTGCTCCGGTCCATGTTCCGTCCTCCGGAACGCCCTGCCATGCAATGCGCAGACCGGCTCGACCGAGCGCAATCTTCCGGCCGCTCGTCGGCTCCGACAAACCGAAAAAACGAGCAGAGTGAGGAGACGAGGTGAAGCGAGGAGGCGGGAATCGAACCCGTCGTCAGGAGTGCGGAGCCGCGGGCACGGGCGGCTTGGCTGGTGCTTCCTGCGCCGCCATGTTTCGGCGGATCCAGAGCGCTGCGCCTGCGCCGATGAGCGCCGCGAGGACCACGGCGAGCACCCAGATCACCGTCGCCGAGCTGCCCGTGGGATCACGGCGCGAGGGCGCGTGGACGGACGGGGGCATGTTGTGCGGCACGACGAGCGCCGGGGGTGGCGCCGGACGTGGGCTCACTGGGCCGAACGGGATTCCTTCGGGCGGCGGGGGTCGCTCTCCGGGGGCGAGCGGTGGTCGCGCGCGGCCGCCTGGATGCGTCGACATTTTGATCGTCTGCATGCGCCGGGGATCGACGCTGCTCGCGATCGCGACCTTGCCTGCGCCCTCCATGGACTTGGGCGCCGCCACCGTGGGGAGCGCCGTTGGACCCACGTAGGCGCGCGCCTCGCGTTCGCCGCCGCCGACGAGGACGTTGGCTGGGTTCGGCGGGGCTTTGACCGACGTGGGCGCTGGTTCCGGCGTCGCGCCTGCGCCGAACGAGGGATCAACGAGGTCGCCGTCGAGCTCCGAATCCGCGGGTTTTCTCGCGCTCATGCGTCTCTTCACGCGCCCCCTCGTCGCCGCTGTTCGCGGTGGCGCCGTCTCGACGGAAGGACGGGGGCACTTTTTTGCGTATCGTAGGCCCGCGAGGTCGCCAAGGGGGATCGCGCCGAGGCCGCCACTTTCCCCGCGAACGCGTCTCCCGCGCGGGATGGAGAAACGAGCGACCGACCGATCCTCAAGCTTCCGTTGATTTTTGCTCGCTTCCCTTGCACTCTGCCGTTCTGGCGTCGCGATCTACCCCAACACGCATCGGGCCTCGATCACCGGGCCCCGGTGGGGGGCGGACCGAGGCGCCGCGGCGGGTGAGCCTGCCGCTTTCGAAGCGCCGGAATCCACGGACATGAACCCGCTCGTCCCTGACTTCATCCTGTACCAGGACACGAGGGGGAGGACCGAAGGCAACTTCGCAGCGGCGGCGCTCTTCATCGACATCCCCGGCTTCACGAACCTCACCGAGAAGCTCGTCCAGCACGGCCGCGAAGGCGCCGAGATCCTCGCCGGCACGCTGCGCTTCTACTTCGACCCGCTGATCGGCGCCGTGCACGAGCTCGGCGGGATCATCGTGGGCTTCGCGGGGGACGCCTTCACCGCCGTCTTCCCGCACTCCACGGGGCGCAACGTCGCCGAGCACGCGCTCGCCGCGGCCATCAAGATGCGCCAGTTCTTCCTGAACCGCGCCGTCCGCGCGACCCGCTTCGGCACCTTCCCCTTCTCGTACAAGGTCGGCCTCTCGTGGGGCGCCGTCGAGTGGGGCATCGTCCGCACCTCGCCCGAGCGCGCGTACTACTACTTCCGCGGCCCTGCGATCGACAAGTGCGCCTCGATCGAGCACCACGCCGAGAAGGGCGACATCCTCATGGACGCCGCCTTCCAGCAGCGCATCCCTGGCCGCGGCGTCACGCCCGTCGCCGACGGCGTGCTCAAGTTGACCGAGCTGTCGGACCTGCCGCTCCCGCCCGTGCCGCGCGTCCGTCCGCCTGGCGAAGGCGCGTTTTTCGTCGCGCCTGGCATCCGCGACATGCCGCCGCAGGGCGAGTTCCGCCACGTCACGAGCGTCTTCCTCTCGCTCGACACGATCCCGAGCTTCGAGGAGCTCATCAAGCTCGTCGACGAACAAGCGAGCCGTTACGGCGGCACGTTCACCGGCGTCGACTCCGGCGACAAGGGCATCAACTGCCTCATCCATTTCGGCGCGCCGATCACGCACGAGAACGACACCGAACGCGCGCTCGACTTCGCCCTCGGCGTCCGCAAGAGCGCGCCGAAGGCCATGCTGTTCCGCGCGGGGATCACCCACGACATCCGGTATGCGGGCTTCAACGGCGGCACCGAGCGGCAGGAGTTCGCTTGCCTCGGCCGCGCCACGAACCTCGCCGCGCGCCTCATGATGAAGGCGCCGTGGAAGGAGCTCTGGTGCGACGGAGAGGTCCACACGCGCGCCCAGGGCACGCACCACTTCAAGCCTGCCGGCGAACACCTCTTCAAGGGCTTCGAGCAGCCGATCGGCGTCTACGCCCTCGACAGGAAGCGCGCCTCCGTGCAGCGCGAGTTCCTCGCCCGTGGCCTCGTCGGCCGTGAGAAAGAGCTTGGCGATCTCACCACGCACATCGCGCCGATCTTCGACGGCAAGGCCGCGGGCATCGTCTACGTCGACGGAGAGCCTGGCCTCGGCAAGAGTTTCCTCGTCGACACGTACCGCCGCAGGCTCGAGGACAACAAGAAGGATCGGCCCGTCCTCTGGATCGACGCGCGTTGCGACCAGACCCTCCGATCGAGCTTGAACCCCTTCGAGTACGCGCTGAAGGAGTACTTCGCGCAGTCGGTGGCGACGGGCCGCGAAGAGAAACACGTCAACTTCGACGACGTCCTCGATCGCCTCATCGACCGCCTCCCCGACAGCGAGGCCAGCCTCAAGCGTGAGCTCGAGAAGGCCCGCAGCGTCTTCGCCGCGATGATCGGGATCCGCTGGGATGGATCGGTCTACGAGCGCATGGATCCCAAGCTGCGTTTCGCCGGCACCCAATCCGCGCTTTCGCTCTGGCTGCGCGCCGAGAGCCTCCTCCAGCCGGTGATCTTCCACCTCGAGGACGGGCACTGGGCCGACGGCGACTCGCTCGAGGCCGTCAGCCACGTCGCGCAGGCCGTCAAGGAGTGCCCCGTCGCGGTCCTCTGCACCTGCCGCAACAACGACGACGGCACGGCGTTTCGTATCGAGCTCGAGGACAACATCCCGCAGAACGCCGTCACGCTCGGTCCCCTTTCGCGCGACAAACTCCGCGAGCTCGCCGAGGGCCTCATGGGTGGCCCCGTCTCCGAGATCCTCGCCATGTTCCTGACCGAAAACGCGAACGGAAATCCGTTTTTCGCGCAGGAGATCATGACGTACTGGCTCGAGGCCAACCAGCTCGGGGGCAAGAAGAAGGAGAAGGAAGACACCGGCGTGTCGACGCCGAGCATTTTTCTCCTCCCGAACGACGTCAACAGCCTGCTCATCGCCCGTCTCGATCGCCTCGAACCCAAGGTCAAGCGCGTCGTCCAGGCCGCCGCCACGCTCGGACGCGAGTTCGAGCTGCGGATCCTCTCGCGCATGATGGACGACGACTCGCTTTTGCCCGAGCTCGTCCGCGTCGGCGAGGAGCAGTGCATCTGGTCGCCGATGTTCGCGCATGGGGGCTTCGCTCCGGCAAGCGGAGCTACGCCCCCAAACCCCCCATCGAAGGGACGTTATCGCTTCAGCAACGTCCTTCTGCGCAACGCCGCGTACGAGATGCAGTCCCGCGCTCGCTTGCAGGAGCTGCACCGCCGCGCCGCCGAGGCCATCGAGGTCGTGCACGAGGACGACCTCACGGGCCAGCTCACCGCGCTCGGCCGACACTGGCAACGCGCCGGGCAATCGAAGCGCGCCCGCTGGTACTTCCTCGCCGGCGCGCGCAAGGCTGCGGAGCGTTACGCGCACGGCGAGGCCAAGCGCCTCTACCGCGCCTACTTCAAGCTCACGACCGAACCCACGCTGGAGAGCGTCGTCGTGCGGTACGAGTTTGCCCGTGACGTCCTCGAGGTCCAGGGCCGTCACGAGGAGGCCATGCAGGAGCACGTGCGTGTGCTCGACGAGGCGCAAAAGCTCGGCGATCGCGCGTCCGAGGCGCTCGGCTTGCTCGGGCTCGGCCGCGTCAACTGGGCGACGGGCCGCATCGAGAGCGCGCGCGCCTTCTACGAGCAGGCCCTCACGACCGCGCGTGAGGCGCAGAGCTTGTGGAACGAGGGCCTCGCGCTGAAGAGCCTGGCCGTCTTGCACAAGGAGCAAGGCCGCTTCGAGCTTGCGCGTACCTTCTTCGAGCAGGCCCTCGACATCGCGCGCAAGGTTGGAAACCGCCGCGACGAGGGCAAGATCCTCTCTGACCTCGCCGGCCTGCACCACCAGCAGGGCCACGTGAACGAGGCCGTCGCCCTCCAGGAGCAAGCCCAGGCCATCGCGCGCGAGCTTGGTTGAGGCCCGAAGGCGCAGAGCACGTGCGCCGAGCTTGCCAGGCGAGCCCCTGTTCGCCGAAGATGACGGCCCCCCGAGCTTCTCCTGACGACGACGATGGAAGGGCAGCAGAGTCCGCCGATGCCTTCGACGCCCGCGCCCTCGATCGGGCGTGGGCTCCGTGGATCGCGCCTGCTTTCGGGCCTCTTCGCGGGCGCCATGTCCGGCACCCTCGTCGCTACGTTCAGCATCACGCTCGCGGCCCTCATCTTCTCGGGCAACCTGACGCGGTACCTGCCTGCGGGCATTGGCATGGCCCTCGCGGGATCCGCCGTCATCGGCGCGATCGTCGCCCTCGGTAGCTCCTACCGCGCCGTCATCGCCGCGCCGCAAGAGAACACCGCCGTCGTCCTCGCGCTCGTCGCCTCCTCGATCGGGAGCCACATCACGGCCAAGGGCGGCGACCCTTTTCCCACGATCGTCGCGGTCATTTCGCTGAGCGCCCTCGTCACCGGTGGCCTCTTCCTGCTCCTCGGCGTCCTCCGCCTCGGCACCCTCGTCCGCTTCATTCCGTACCCTGTCGTCGGTGGGTTTCTCGCGGGCACGGGGTGGCTCCTTTTCACCGGATCCATCTCCGTCATGGCCGGGACCGAGTTCTCGTTCGCGTCCCTGCCGTTGCTCCTCGGCCCCGACGCCGTCGTCAACTGGCTGCCTGGCCTGACGCTCGGGATCTTCTTGACGATCCTGCTCCGCCGCTACCACCACTTCCTGCTTTTGCCGGGCCTGCTCGTCTTCGCGGTCGCGCTTTTTTACGGCGTCGTGTACGCGGCCGGTGGCTCCGTGGCCGAGGCGAGCGCGCGCGGCATGCTCCTCGGTCCGTTCCCGAGCGGCGCTCTCTGGCCGCCCATGCCGCCTTCCGACGCGTTGCGTATCGACTGGGGCGAGGTCCTCGCCAACGCGGGCAACCTCCTCGCGGTCACGATGCTCGCGACGATCTCGATCCTGCTCAACGCCTCGGGCCTCGAGATCGCGACCGAGCGCGAGATCGACCTCGACCGCGAGCTTCGCGCGACGGGCATCGCCAACCTCGCCGGCGGCCTTGGTTTCGGCATGGTCGGGTATCTCTCGCTCAGCGAGTCGACCTTGAACCACAAGGCCGGCGCCGAGAGCCGCGTCGCGGGCGTCGTCTCCGCGGCCATCTGCGGCGCTGCGCTTTTTTTTGGCGCGTCGGTCTTCTCGTACTTCCCCAAGCCCGTCCTCGGCGGCTTGCTCGTTTTCCTCGGCGCCGGTTTCCTCCTCGAGACCCTCTACGACTCCTGGTTCCGGCTCCCGCGCGTCGAGTACGGCCTCGTCGTCATCATCCTCGTCGTCATCGCCTGGGTCGGCTTCCTCCCTGGCATCGGCGTGGGCATCGTCGTCTCGTCCGTGCTTTTCGCCGTCAACTACAGCCGCATCGACGTCATCAAGCGCGCCGCTGTGGGCTCCGACGTTCGCAGCAACGTCGAGCGCAGCGCCGGCGACGAGCTCACCCTCGAGGATCGGGGCAAGGAGCTCTATATCCTCCAGCTCCAGGGCTACATCTTCTTCGGCACCTCCTACACGCTGCTCAAGCGCGTCCATCAGCGCATGTTGAGCGACGATCCCGGCCCCACGCGGTACGTCCTCCTCGACTTCCGCCATGTCGACGGCATCGACTCCTCCGCCGTCCTCTCGTTCGTCCGCCTGCGCAAGCTCGCCGAATCGAACAGCGTCACGCTCGTGCTCACCGACCTCCCGAACGCCGTGAAGAAGCAGCTCGAGCGGGGCGGGTTTGCCGACGGATCCAAACGCGTCCGGTTTTTCCTCGACCTCGATCACGGCCTCGAGTTTTGCGAAAACGAGATGTTGCGCGCCGCGCCGCCGAGCATGCTCCCGCCGACGAAGCTCGTCGACCAGCTCGAGAACGTCTTCCGCACCCGCGAGTTCGTCTCGCATTTCCTCGAGTACCTCGAGCGGGTCGAGGCGCCTGCGGGCTATCAGATCTACCGGCAGGGCGACGTCTCGAAGGACCTGTACCTCATCGAGTCGGGCGAGCTCACGGCGTGGCTCGAGCTCGGCGGCGACAAGACCAAACGCCTCCGTACGATGGGCCCTGGCACCGTCGTCGGCGAATCCGGCCTCTACCTGGGCGCGCGTCGTTCGGCCACCGTCGTCACCCTTTGCCCCACGATCCTCTACCGCCTCTCGCACGACTCGCTCGAGCGCATGACGCGTGAAGCCCCGCAGCTCGCGGCCGCGTTCCACCAGTTCGTCGTTTGCCTTCTCGCCGAGCGGATGGTCCTCGCCACCGGCGCCTCGAAATCGCTCTTCAACTGAGGCCTCCGCGCCCGCGCCATGAAGACCTTCCCGAGGCTCCTCTGCTCCGCGGCGATGCTCCCCTTGTTTTCCCTCGTCCCGCGCGCTGCGTGGGCCGACGGCGCGCTTCGTACGGTCCTCGTCATCGACGCTTCCTCCTCGATGCGTGGCACCGATCCCAAGGAGCTCCGCAAGGTCGCGGCCGAGCTCTTCGTCGACCTCACGCGGAACGGGGACGAGCTCGCGGTCGTTGGCTTCGACGGCGCCGCGCGTGACGCCATGACCTCCCTCGTCGTCGTGCGTGGCCCCGAGGATCGCGCGCGGGTCAAGGGCGCCGTCCGCGCCGTCGGCAACGATGGAAGCTGGACCGACTTCACCGCCGGACTCGAAGGCGCCCGCCGCGTCCTCGCCGCGAGACCCCGCGGCGCCGGCGACCAGGACCTCATCGTTTTCCTCACGGATGGACGCTGCGATCCCGACCCTCGTGGTCCGCTCGCCGACGCCGCCCGCGCGGCCAGCGGAAAAACCCGGGTCGAGCAGGTTTGTCAGAGCAAGGTCCTCGACGACCTCGTCCCCGCGCTCGCCAGAACCCGCATCTACGCCGTGGGTTTGTCCAAGGGCGCGCCGCGTGGTTTCCTCGAGGAGCTGGGCCGCCGCACGGGTGGCATCGGCGTCGCCACCGACCGCCCCGACGAGCTGCCGCGCCTCTTCGCCGACATCTACGCGCGCCTCTTCGGCAGCCGCCTCTCCGAAGGCGCCTCCGCCCCCTCGATC
>JANMGF010000753.1:0-1839 GCA_031374535.1 Polyangium sp. (in: bacteria) | reverse complement strand
AGGCCGAGCCTGGGCCTGCGCCTCTGTGCGGCGCGCGGAAGAGAGCAAGACGCACAGGGCAAGCAGGGTGCAGGCGACACGGCGACCACCGCCGTCGCCCTCCGGGGGGCTCCTCAAGCGAAGCACCGTGCCGAAGGTGGGGCAGGCCACGGGCGCGTGAAAAGCTGCGTCAACCGTTTTCCCAGGTTGGCGGAAAGACCTCTTCCTGGCTTCGCGTGGCGCGCTGTGCTTGGAGGCATAAGTCGCGCGCGTATGCAAAACGCATCATGGGCGCGGCTGGCTTCGCTGACGAGGTAAAGTCCCTGCCCGTACCTGTGCGTGAGATTTCAGCTTGGCCGCGAGGCGGGCGCCGCCGGGCCTGCTCCCGAGCGCTCTCTGCTCAACGCTTGTCCTAGCCGGGCGACCGTGGCAAAGGTGAGGATACCATGGCACTTCGATTTACCACGCCCTCAATCCTTCCCGTTCTTCTCGCCGGTTTCGTGGCCGCCAGCGGCTGCGGCCGGTCCAACCCGAGCACCGGCAGCGGCGGTGAAGGGGGCGAGGGAGGGGTTGGTGGTGTGGGCGGCGTCGGCGGGGTGGGTGGCGTTGGCGGGGTGGGTGGCGTTGGCGGTGTGGGTGGCGTCGGCGGCGTCGGCGGCGTCGGCGGCGTCGGCGGCGCTGGCGGCGCTGGCGGCACCATGGCCCTCTGTGGTGACGGGGTGCTCGACGAGGGCGAGGCTTGCGACGACGGCAATACGGTCGACGGTGACGGCTGCAACGCCGATTGCGTCGTCCCGGGCACGGTGCTTTTCACGAAGAGCCAGGACGGCCCGGGGACGACGGGCGAGGAGCTGACGAGCGTCCGGCTCGACTCGAAGGGGAACCTCCTCACGGGCGGCCGCGTGAGTTTTCCGGGGATGCCGGACCAGTACGACGGGGTCGTGGGCAAGTTCGACAAGAGCGGCAATCCCCTGTGGTTTGAGCCGATCGGCGGCGACGCGGGGCTCGACGACGGGATCTACGGCGTCGCGGTGGACGGCTCGGACAACGTCTTCGCCGTCGGGTACGAGACCCTCGCCGACAAGACGACGAACATCCTCGTCCGCAAGTACGATCCGACGGGCAACCTCGTCTGGACGCGGAGCCTCGACGGCGCCGCCAAGGGCGACGACGCCGCGTGGGGCGCCGCGACGAATGCCGCGGGGGACGTCTTCGTGGCCGCGATGACGACGAGCACGACGTCGCTCGACATCCAGATCTTGAAGCTCGCCGGGGCAAACGGGGCGAGCGTCTGGGAACACACGCAGAATGGTCCGGCCGACGGCGCGGACATCGCGTATGGCATTGCCGTCGATGGAGACACCGTCGTCGCGGCGGGTTACGTCACGAACGAGGCGGGCACGGCGGACATCTGGGTGCGCAAGCTGAAGGACGAGGGCACCGCGAGCTCCATCTCGTGGACGCAGACCTTCAACGGCTCCGTGAACGCAGACGATTACTCGTACGGCGTCGCGATCGCGCCGGGAGGCGCCGTCTACGTGGTCGGCGCCGAGGGGACGATCAATGGCGGGTTCGACACCTGGCTACGCAAATACGACGCAGCGGGCACCGCGCTCTGGACGCAGACGTTCTCGAGCGACGTGAACGGCGGCCAGGATCTCGCCTACGCCGTCGCCAGCGACCCACAAGGCAACGCCATCCTGACGGGCATCCTGATGACCCCGACGCTCTCGACCGACATCCTCACGCGAAAGTACGACGCGGAGGGCCAGCTTGTCTGGGCAAACGTCTACGATGGCCCAGCGAGCGGGGCCGATTTTGGGTATGGTGTGACGACGAACCCGGCGGGACAGGTCTTCG
>JANMGF010000729.1:0-2272 GCA_031374535.1 Polyangium sp. (in: bacteria) | reverse complement strand
CTCGTCCAATCAGCCGAATAGTACAGTACCGATTCGAACGCCGTGCCTGCTGCCCATATCTTTGCACGCATACCCTCCTCGTACGTCTCGTCTGGCTGTCCGTAGCGGCGCACGAGCACTCGCTCCAGGATTCCGGGATCGTTGTTACTCATGGTTTTCTGAAATCTCCTCCATGCGCTTGAAGATGTCCCTGCGTTCCTCCTCGCACCGGGCGCACGACAGAAGGGTCGGCCGCAAGGTCAGGCCGGTTGGCGACGGTAGGGTCATGGTGCCAGCGGGCGTCAATCGGAAACTTGCCGGTCTGACGGATCTCTGCGAGCTCCTTGTCGGTCCATACACCACTCCCTCGGCCTCCATCTCGAATATTCTTAAGCTCTTGGGCCTTCTTGGCATCCACGCCCTTGCTGCGTGCCGTCTCAATCGCCCGCCTTTCCGGAGTGCCGTTGGGTGGAAGTCGCGCTTTCCCCCCCGCCGCGCCGTTTGGGCTTGACACGGGCTTCGTCGTCGTCGTGACCGTCGTCCCGCCTTGTGCCGGTGGCGCCGTCGGCGGCGCACTCGCGACCGGAGCACTCGGCGCCTTCGGCCGCCGCAAAAAGCCGCCCGGACCGCCCGCCCCGGCCGGCACGAAGACCGGCATGCTTCGTAACCTCTGCTGCGCCGCCCGCAGCGCCTTCGCCCCCACGGTCTCCAGGGCCGCCCCTCCCGCGGAGGCGAGCATCAACGCGGTGTCCGCCAGGGCGTTCACGATCGCGAATTTCAGCCGGATATCATCGAGGCCACTGCCATAACCTTTGAGGAATGCCTCCCAGGCGATCTGGGCGAGCCGCTCGTCGTCGTACGTTGGTAGCTCCGGGATTGCATTCAACCGTTTGGCAAGATCGACCCGGAGCTCCTCCGCCAATCTAGGGGAATTCCAGAGCGCTACGTCGAAGGGTCGGCCCCCTCCGAGACTGATACCATTGAGGCTATTCTTCCCTTCCTCCGCGTTGCCGAGCGTCGTACCCCATAGACGCCCGATCCGCTCACCCGTGCGCCTCGCCTCCTCCTCGGCGTCCATCCGCGCCAAGCTCGCCCTCTGCTCCTCGGGCGTCCTCCCAGGAGGCGGCGGCCGATCCGGCGCTCGCATCCCAGGCGTAGGCGCGGGCGCAGGCGCCGTTTGCCCAATGAAACGCCGATCAGGCGGCCTCTTTCCCTCCCGCCGAATCTCGGTTCGGACCGTCGTGCGTTTGGCCGGCGCGGCTTCCGGGGCTTTCGCCGCGATCTTCTCCGGCGGCGGCGGCGGTGGCGGTGGCGGTGGCGGTGGCGGTTTGTCGCAGGGCAGATCCTGGAACGCGATCCCCAAAAGCTTCCGGCTCTCGGACGGCGCGTGAGGGTCATAAATGAAGACGGCCTTGACCGAAGGGTTCCCCAGGAGCTCGTCGAGCGGCTGGAACGCCGTTCGAGGCAATCCGTCCCCAAGCTCGTACCAGGTGCGCGCATTCGGGGCGACGTGCGGATGGCGCCGGCACATGCGAAACACAGGCGCGCCACTCGGTGCCGTCTGGACCCACGCCTGCGTATGCGCGCCCGTCGCGCCGCACCCGAGGAGCCATGCAGAGATGCAAAGCGCAAAGAGCACCGGAAGCCCAAGCCGAAGGAACCGCAGAGCACAATGCAACATGGCAGCACCCTTCACGTCGCCCGCGACGAGCGCCGCGACGAGCAAGTCCCCTCGTCTCATCTGCAATCCCTCCTGCGAAGTGAGGCGTAACCCCACGCGCAGGTCCTCCGGAGATACAGAGAACCTGGATGGAAACGAGGTTGTCGGGCTTATACACAGCCGTCAAGCGTGAACGTGCGAACGTCCCTTTGCGGTAGGTCCAAGAATGTCCGAGGGGACGCCGCGCAAAGGCTGGACCATGATGGAGGTCGCGATGCGTCGCCCGTTCGATACGCTCCCGCATCCCCGCGAACGTGCTCTTTTCCTCTTGACAAGGGCCCTCACCCCTGATCCATCGCGTGCGCAGATCGTGCGGATCCCGCCTTCCCCTACCGCCTTCGCGAGCCTCGAAGACGCTTTTCACGCCGAAGCCCAAACGCCCCGCATCCTTCCCCCACGCAAACCCCCCCGATAACCCAGCGCCTCCGATCGCTTGCCCAGCTCCCGGGCCTCGACCCCTCTCTGTTCCGTGGCGCCGCTCGTACAAATCCCCCCAAGCCCCCGCCGCCGAGCACGCTCCCCCATGCGCCGGCCCCCCAAGGCCCCCTCCCTGACCACGCGTGCTCGTCTTCA
>JANMGF010000677.1:0-6085 GCA_031374535.1 Polyangium sp. (in: bacteria) | reverse complement strand
GTGCGAGGGCAGCAGCTCGAGTTCCGCACGCTAGAGCGCTTCGGGCTCTCGCGGTGAGGTTCAGCGCGCCCCCGGTGCGCGCCGCACGCGATCGAGCGCGACCGCGGTCACGATGATCATCCCCGTCACGATCTCCTGCGTCCAGTTGTCGATCCCGAGGAACGTCGATCCCGTCCGGATCACGGTCATCAAAAGCGCGCCGAAAAGCGCACCAAGGGCCGATCCTTCCCCACCCGCGAGCGAGCCTCCGCCGATCACCACGGCCGCGATCACGGCGAGCTCGAGGCCCATCGAGTCCGTCGGATCGCCGACCGTCAGCGTCGAGAACTCCATCACGCCCGCGAGCCCGGCGAAGAGGCCCGCGAGCCCGTACACAGCCCACTTCACGCGCTCGACACGCACCCCGCAGAGCCGCGCCGTCGCCTCGTTCGACCCGATCGCCACGATGTGCCGGCCGACGGGCGTATACACGAGCATCGCCGCCACGAGCGCTGACACGGCCAGCATGAGCCACACGCCCGGCGGCAAGACGGCCCAGCCAAAGCCGGGCGGGAGGGGCGCGACCAGCGCGTCGAGGCCCCGCGAAGGCGCGTCGATCTTCTGCTCGTCGGCGAGCCCCTTCGCGATCCCGCGCAGCGCGCTCATGGTGCCGAGCGTCACGATGAAAGGCGTGATCCGGAGCGACGTCACGAGGAGGCCGTTCACGAGACCGCCCAGGAGGCCAGTCGTGATCGCGGCGGCGGCGGCGACCATCGCGGGCGCGCCTGCGCGGAGGGACAACGCGCAGACGACCGTGGACAGCGCGACGTTCGAGCCGACGGAGAGGTCGATCCCGCCGAGCAGGATCACCAGCGTCATGCCGCTCGCCGCGATGCCCACGACCACGGTCTGGCGGGCCATCGTCGCGAGGTTGTCGACCCGGGTGAACGGTCCGGGCGCGGCGATCACGAAGATCACGTACACGACGACGAGGGCCACGAGCGGGCCGAGGAACGGGTACTTCCGCAAGTACTTCATGACCCTGCTTGCGTGAGCATCACCGCGTGGACGTCGAGCTCGCCCACGGGCCGCGCCGGTCCGAGCTCGCCTTTCCGCATGACGGCGATCCGGTCGGCGATCCCCACGAGCTCCTCGGCCGAGCTCGAGACCACGAGCACGGCTTTTGTCCCCTCGCGCGCGAGCGCATCGACGATGGCGTAGATCGCGGCGCGGCTGCCCACGTCGACGCCGCGCGTGGGTTCGTCGAGCAGGAGCACGTCGACGTCGTGGTAAAGCAGCCGCGCGAGCGCGACCTTCTGCTGGTTGCCGCCCGAAAGCGCGCCGACGCGTTGATCGGGCCCCTCGGCGACGATGCCGAGCTTCGAGAGGAAACCCGTCGCCGCCGCACGTAGCCGCGCCGGCGTGACGAACCCCCAGGGCCCGAGGCCGTCGAGGCGCGAGAGCGTGAGGTTGTCCGCGATGGACATCCCGAGCGCGAGCCCTTCGCCGCCGCGATCCTCGCTGAGAAGGCCCACGCCTTGCGCGAGCCGGTTCGCAGGGGATGCAGGGCCCACGTACGCGCCCACGCGGACCTCCCCGCGGCGAACGCGATCGAGGCCAAAGATCACGCGCAAAAGCTCCGTGCGACCCGAACCGACGAGGCCCGCGATGCCGAGCACCTCACCCCGGCGAAGCTCGAAGCTCGCGCGAAGGGGCAGGCCGGCGCCCGCGAGATCCCGCGTGGAGAGAACCACGTCCCCGGGTGTTCGTGGGGATCGCGGATAAAGCTCCTCCACGGATCGACCGGCCATCATCGTCACGATCTCGGAAGGCGGGACCTCGGCGACGCGCCCGGTCCCGGCTGTAAGGCCGTCGCGGATCACCGTGAATCGGTCGGCGATGCGGCGGATCTCGCCCAGGTGATGCGAGATGTACACGATGGCGAGCCCGGCCTCGCGGAGGCGCGTGACGACGGCGAAGAGGGCCTCCACGTCGTCGGCGCCGAGGCTCGAGGTGGGCTCGTCGAGCAGGAGCAAGCGGCAACGGGGCTCGGTGATGGCGCGGGCGATCTCCACGAGTTGACGCTCGCCCGGTCCGAGATCGGCGACGAGGGCCTCGGGGCGCAGGCGATGTTTCTTCGAACCCGAAGGATCGATCGCCAGGAGCGCGCGCTCCGCGATCGCCCGTGCTTCGCCCTTCCGCACCACGCCGAGCCGCGTGGGTTCGCCGCCGAGCAGGATGTTCTCCTCGACTGTGAGGTGCGGGCAAAGCGCGCGCTCCTGATGAACCAGGCGCACGCCGGCGGCCCGCGCGGCCCCTGGATCCTTCGGCGCATACGCCACCCCATCGAGCGTGATCCGCCCGCTGTCCGGTCGCACCGCGCCCGCGAGGATCTTCACGAGTGTACTTTTGCCAGCGCCGTTCTCGCCGAGCAGCGCGTGCACCTCCCCCGAACGAACCTCGAGATCCACGCCGGCGAGCGCCACGGTCGCGCCGTACGCCTTCGCCACGCCGCGCGCGGAGACCCCGCTCATTTCCCGAGCCACGGCGCGAGATCGGGCGCGACGATCGCCTTCGTCTCGGGCTTGTCGAGGTTCGCGCGGTCCACGATCACGGCCCCCGTGTCGATACGCGCCTCGACGGGTTTGCCCGCGACGACCTCGGCCATCGTACGCACTGCCTCGTAGCCGATCTTGAAGGGATCCTGCACGACGAGCGCGTGCACGTGCCCGTCCCGGAGCGCGCCGACGAGTTTTTCGGAGGCGTCGAACCCGACGAACTTGATCTTGCCTTCGAGCCCCGCCTTCCGCAGCGCGAGCAACATCCCGAAGGTGGTCGATTCGTTGGGGCAGAAAACACCGTCCACGCCGCCGCTCCCGGCGTTCTGCGCGGCGAGCAGGCTCTCGGCCTTCTGGAAGGCGCTCTCGGTCGTGGCGCCGCCGTACTGGTTGTCGCTCACGATCGTGATGTCCGGCATCTTCTTCACCGCCTCGAAAAACCCCTCCTCGCGTTTCTGCGTGCTCGCCGAGCCCTCCTGGTAACGCAGCACCGCGATCTTGCCCTTTTGCCCGAGCAAGGACGCGAGTTTGTTGCCGGCGAGCCGGCCCGCGGCGAGGTTGTCGGTCGCGACGAAACTTTTGTGGGCGCTGCCGGCGAGGTCCGAGTCGAAGATCACGACGGGGATGTTCGCCGCCACGGCGCCCTCGACGGGTTTTTCGAGCGCCTTGTCGTTGAGCGGCGCGAGCACGATGCCGCTCACGCCCTGGGCGACGAAGCTCTGCACGACGTCGATCTGTCCCTTGAGGTCGTCCTCTTTCAGCGGCCCCTTCCACACGATCTCCACGCCGATCTCGCGCGAAGCCTTGATCGCGCCGGCGTGGACGGCCTTCCAGAACTCGTGGGTCGTGCCCTTGGGGACGACGGCGATCTTCATGGTGCCTGCGTCCTTGCTTCGATTGCACGAGAGCACGAGCAGCGAGGCGGCGAGCACGAGGGTGAAACGAAGGGTCCGGCCGAACATGGGCGGCGAGTATAATCGGGCGGGATGCAAGACCGTCACTATCTCGGGATCGACGTGGGCACGGGCAGCGTACGCGCGGCCCTCTTCGACGGCCAAGGACACAAGCTCGGGATCGGCGTGAGCCCGATCTCGCTGCATCGCCCGGCGCCGGACTTCGTGGAGCAGTCGTCGGACGAGATCTGGTCCGCGGCCTGCGAGGCGACACGCACGGCGCTGCGAGAGGCCGGCGATCGCCCCGATCGTGTGGTGGGCTTGGGGTTCGACGCGACGTGTTCGCTGGTTCTGCTCGACGAACAGGATCGCCCGGTGACGGCGAGCCCCTCGGGCGACGATCGCTGGAACGTGATCGTGTGGATGGATCACCGCGCGATCGAGGAGGCTGCGCGCATCAACGCGGGGGGACACGAGGTCCTGCGGTACGTGGGCGGCGTGATCTCGCCGGAGATGGAGACGCCGAAGCTCGTGTGGCTGTCGAAGCACCTCGGCGCGAGTTATCGGCGCGCCGCGCGTTTCCTGGATCTACCGGACTTCTTGACGTACCGCGCGACGGGCATCGACGTGCGTTCGCTCTGCACGACAGCGTGCAAATGGACCTACCTCGGGCACGAGCCGGGCGAAGACGGGAGCGTGGGGCGCTGGGACGACGCGTATTTCCGGGCGATCGGCCTCGGGGATCTCGTCGACGAGGGCTACAAGCGTATCGGGCGGCGTGTGCGGCCCATGGGCGAACGCGCGGGAGGTTTGACACCGCGAGCCGCGGCGGAGCTTGGTTTGCGTGCGGGGACGGCCGTCGCGGTGCCGATCATCGATGCCCATGCCGGTGGGCTCGGGCTCTTGGGGATCCCGCGGGAGGGCGTCGCGCCGGACGAGGCGGCGATGGAAGAACGTCTCGCGCTCATCGGCGGGACCTCGACGTGCCACATGGCCTCGTCCCGCGAGCCGCGTTTCGTGCCGGGCATCTGGGGCCCGTATGCATCGGCGATGATCCCCGGTATGTGGCTCACGGAGGGCGGGCAAAGCGCGACAGGGGCGCTCATCGATCACGTGATCCATTCGCACGCGCGGGGCGCGGAGCTCGCGGAGGAAGCGCGGCGGCGCGGGACCACGGTGTATACGTTGCTCAATGAGCGGCTCCATGTCCTCGCGGCGAAATATGCTTTCCCGGCGGAGCTCGCGCGGGACGTGCACGTTTTACCGGACCACCATGGCAATCGCTCGCCGCGGGCGGATCCGACGTTGCGGGGCATGGTGAGCGGGCTCGGGCTCACGAACGATGTCGACGCGCTCGCGGTGGAGTACCTCGCGACGATTCAGGCGCTCGCGCACGGGACGCGGCACATTCTTTCGGCGATGAACGAAGCGGGGTACCGGATCGACGCGCTCTACGCGACGGGCGGGGACACGAAGAACCCGGTGTTCGTGCGGGAACACGCGGACGTGACGGGATGCCGCGTGATCCTCCCCCGCGAGCCCGAAGCGGTCCTGCTCGGCTCGGCGATCCTCGGCGCGGTGGCGTCGGGGGATCAGCCGAGCGTGCTCGCGGCGATGGGCGCGATGAGCGAAGCGGGCGAGGTCACTCATCCGTCGGGCGGCGAAGTCTCGCGTTTCCACGACCAGAAGCACCGCGTGTTTTTGCGGATGTACGAGGATCAGATGGCGTATCGCGCGCTCATGCGCTGACCTCGCCCCCTGCCGGCGCGGACGCAGCCCCCGGAATTTGGCCCTGCCGGAGCGTCACGTCTAGGCTCGGCGCACTTCCTGCTGTGCAGGGGATCTCATGCGTGGAACTCGACGAACTTTTCGTATGGCGGTGCTCCTCGCCGCATTCGGGACGATGTCCGGGACGATGGACGTGGCGTCCGCGGGCCAGGACGATCCGCGCGGCCCCGTCGACGCGGACGGCGACGGCGTCCCGGACGTCTCCGACAATTGCCCGCGGGTATCGAACCCGCCGCAGGTCGATTGCGATGGAGACGGCCGGGGTGACGCGTGTGACGCGGCGAGCGTGATCTCCGAGCAAAAAGTGAACGTCACGCCCGACCTGGATAGCTGCGTGCAGTACAAGTTCCACGGCTGTGCCGGGCCGAAGCGGGCGACCGTGCAGTACCAATGCGTGGCGCGCGGGACGTCCTGGACCGAGAATCGTTGGTGCGCAGTGGGGCAGGTGCAGAGGAGCACTCCGTCGAATTTCACGACGTGGGAGTATGTTCTGCGCACGGTGCCGTGGCCGTCGTGTGGGGGGAGTGATTGAGGAGGGCTAAGCGGGCAGGCTGACGGCGTCGGTCTTTTTCTTGGCGGCGGGTTTCTTCGTGGGCGGGGCCGCTAGGGCGAGGGGGAAACGTGGTACCCTCGTCGGCGTGCTTCCCCCGACGAGCCCACGCCTCTCGGATCCGGACGCCGTGCCGTATTTCCTCTGGGACCTCGGGACGACGGTGGCCGAGGTGCATCGGACGCTGGCGGAGGGGGATCCGGCGACGAAGGACGCGCTCATTGCTCGTATCCTGCGGGAGGCGAACAGCCGCGACGCGTGGGTGTTCCTGCGCTGGGAGATCATCGAGGAGGCGTGGCCACGGATCGAGCGTCGCC
>JANMGF010000667.1:0-3232 GCA_031374535.1 Polyangium sp. (in: bacteria) | reverse complement strand
CCGCGCGCTCGACGCCGTGACCCCGCGATCCCGCGCGCTCTGGGCGCGCCGAGGCCTCGCGACGCGCGCGCAGCTCGACCGCACGACGCAGGCCATGTTGCTCCGCCAGCTCTACCTCGCCTACTACGAGGAGGAGCGCTTCGCCCAGGCCGCCGCCATCTCCGAGCAAACGCTCATGCTCGACGTCTTGCCCGACGTCGCCCACCAGGACGCCGCGCGCGCCAAGCAGGCCCTCGGCGACGTCGACGGCGCCGCCGCGCATCTCCGCCTCGCCGCGCGTATCGGCCCCCCGAACCGCAAGGCCTTCCACTGGTGGACCCTCGGCAGCCTGTTTTACTTGCACCACCGGTTCGCCGAGGCGATCGCGGCCCTGTCGCGCGCCGCGCGCTGGGGCACGACGGACAAGCCTCTCTACCAGGGCCACCTCGCGCTCTCGCGCCTCGCGCTCGGCCAGGCCGTGCCGGAGCTCGGCGAGCTCATCGAGCGACTCGAAGGCGTGCCAGCGGGCGGCGGCTACGGGCGCTTCGTCCTCGGCCTGCTCGCTTTCCACGCCGGCCGGCCGAACGACGCCCGGCGCTGGCTCGAGGCGTTCGTCGACCGCACCTCGACCGGCCGGAGGGCCGCCGCGATCGCCCTCCGCGGCGAGGTCGACGCCGCCCGCATGACCCTCGCCCGCCTCCCCGCCGATTGACGCGCATCTTGCTCGTGGATCGGGCCGAACGCCCGACCCTTTGGTAAGATGCGAACTGTGCGACCTGCCTCCCGATCCACCTCCACGCCTCGCTCGCTCGCGCCCCTCGTGCCCCTCGTGCCTTTTGCACTCGGCGCGCTCGTGCTCGTAGCGATCCTGCTCTCGCCTTCTGCTGCGTTCGCGGCGGAGGACACGCGGGATCTCTTCACGCGCCTGCGTGAGGATTACGGCCTGCTCGGCGGCGCCCTCGGTGCGTTCGCCGGCGGCCTCCTGACATGCGCCACGCCGTGCGTGTACCCGATGATCGCGATCACCGTGAGCGTCTTCGGGGCCAAGCAGGCGCAGAGCCGAAAGCAGGCCGTGCTGCTCTCGCTCTCGTTCGTCATGGGCATCGCGGTCCTCTTCACGGCGCTGCTCGTCGGCGCAGCGCTCACGGGGAGCCTCTTCGGCGCGGCCCTGCAGAAGTGGTGGGTCAACGTCCTCATCGCGGTGGTGATGGGCGCGATGGCCGCCAGCATGTTCGGCGCCTTCGAGCTCACGCTCCCCGACGGCCTGATGCAGCGGCTCTCCTCCGTGGGCGGCGTCGGGTACGGCGGCGCCTTCGCGCTGGGCCTCGTGAGTAGCCTCATCGCCGCGCCGTGCACGGGCCCCGTGCTCACGGGCGTGCTCCTCTGGATCGGCAAGACGCAGAACGTGGTGCTCGGCGCGCTCGTCGGGTTCTGCTTCTCGCTTGGCCTCGGCCTGCCGTTTTTCCTCGTCGGCGCGTTCGCCGTCGGCCTGCCGAAGGGCGGCAAGTGGATGGTGGCCGTGAAGTCGTTCTTCGGCACCGTCCTCGTCGTCTGCGCGCTTTACTTCCTGCGCTACGCCCTGCCGGCGATGACCAAGGTGGCACGCCATGACACCGTGTTCATGGTCGCGAGCGGCGCGGCGATCCTCTTCGGGATCCTGCTCGGCGCGGTGCACCTCGACTGGAGCGACGGCGGGCTCGGCGTGAAGATCCGCAAGGCGCTCGGGATCACGATGGCTGCCGCGGGTGGATTCGTCCTCTGGGTGAGCGTCGAGCTGCCGCCCGAGATGCCGCACGTGATCGCGACGGCGGAGGCCGCTCCCGGCGCGCCTCCGGCCAAGAAGCTCCTCACGTGGCTGCACTCCGAGAAGGAGGCGACGGCGATGGCGCAGAGCGAGAAGCGCCCCCTCATGGTCGACTTCACGGCCGACTGGTGCGGCGCTTGCAAAGAGTTCGCGAAGCACACCTTCGCCGATCCGCGCGTCATGGAAAAAGCGGGCGGCTTCGTCGCGGTCAAGTTCGACGCGACCAACGACGAAGATCCGCAGGTCGAAGAGGTGAAGAAGAAGTACGGGGTGGTCGGGCTCCCGACGGTGGTCATCTTCGACTCGACCGGCAAGGAGCGGCAGCGGTTCACCGAGTTCGTCCCTGCCGACAAGTTCCTCAAGGCCATCGAGGGCATCCACTGACGAACGCGCCTCGCCACCTCGCCCTCGGTTGAATCTTCCGCGCGAGGTCTGCACGTCATGCGTATCGTCTTCCGGTTTCTCCCTCTCCTCCTCACGCTTTTCCTCCTCATCCCCGGCTGCTCGGGCGGTAACGGCCCGGTCACGGGGGGCCTCGTCGTCGGGGTCACGAGCAACCTGCGCGTCGGCGTCGACGTCTTGCGTTTGCACGTGATCCGCAAGGTCAACGGCGAGATCGTCAGCGACGAGGAGCTCTTCTCCGACGGCGCGTCTCCGTTCCAGATCCCGCTCGAGATCGGCTTCGCGGATCTCGCAGACGGCGACGACGTCGACGTGGAGATCGAGGCCTTCGGCGGCACCCCGACCCCGCTCCTCGTGCGGTCGGCCGGCAGCACGATCCGCGCGGGCCGCACGCTCCTTCTGCGCGTCGATCTCGCGGCCGCGTGCGCGGGATCGAGCGCCCCCATGTGCGAGGCGCCGCAGACCTGCACCGGTGGCGTCTGCGGCAACGCGTACGTGAACCCGGCGGTGCTGGAGGCGTACAGCTCCGGCTGGGCGAAGGGGAAGACCGACATCTGCAAGCCGGGCGATGGCCCGCCCGTGCTCGTCGTCGGCAAGGGCCAAGCCGATTACCTGCCGACGAGCGACTACGATCTCGCGCAAGTCGAGGCCGGTCCGCAGGGCGGCCATCACATCTGGGTCGCCGTGCGCATGAAAAACCTGCGCCAGTCCGGCAGCATCACGACGCTGACGGGCCACGTCGACGAGCTCGACCTCGACATCAACCCGTTCACCGTGATCTTCACGTTCGACCCCGACGAGGGCGGGTTCTGCAAGCTCTACGGCCTGCGCTTCCAGATCGACGGCGCAGTCCCTGTCGAAGAGGTCCTCGGCAAGACGTTGCTCGTGAAGGCCAGCGTCAAGGACAAGGACGGCGATGTCGGCGTGGCCGAGCGCTGGGTGAAGCTGTCGTCGGACACCCTCTACGAGGGCAGGCGCGGGGCGTTGCCCCGGACCCCAGGAGGGGGCTATCCGCCCCCTCCACCCCGGACCAGGCACGGCCTGGAC
>JANMGF010000637.1:0-6694 GCA_031374535.1 Polyangium sp. (in: bacteria) | reverse complement strand
CGGCGCCAACGTCTTCGAGAACGACGAGCAGAGCATCACGAGCCCCCGCTTGTCGAAGGCTTTTGCGGGCCGCGGGCGCTTGTCGCCGAAATGGAGGTCGCCATAGATGTCGTCCTCGATCAGCGGGATCTCGCGGCGCCCGAGCATCTCCACGAGCTCTTCCTTGGCCTCGTCCGGCATCAAGGAGCCGAGGGGGTTGTTGAAGTTCGGGATGGCCATCACCGCGCGGATGCGGTGGCGCCCCATGGCTTCAGCGAGCGCGGCGAGGTCCATGCCGGTGCGCGGGTGCGAGGGGATCTCGATGACCCGCATACCCAGGCTGGCGAGAAGGCGGAGCAGGCCGTAATACGCGGGGGATTCGACGGCTACCGTGTCGCCTGGGCGCGTGACGGCTCGCAAGCAGAGGTGGAGCGCCTCCATGGCGCCCACGGTGGTCACGACGTCGTCCGCTGAAAGTACGCAGCCCCATTCGATGGATCGGCGCGCGATCTGCCGCCGCAGCGCGACGAGGCCCGGCGGCAGGTCATACGCCACGCCTGCGCCGCCCGCGCTGCGGGCAATGAGGCTGAGGGAACGGTTGAGGCGTTCGGTGGGCAGGAGTTCGGGATCGAGATAGCCCGCGCCGAGGGGAACGATGCTCGGATCCCGCGCGGAGCCGTAGACCTTGGCGACGAGGGTCCCGATGCCCGGCCGGCTCGTGGTCGTGCACGCACGCGCCGCGCGTGGCTCGGGCGGGAGAGGCGCCCGCCGCGCACGCACGTAATGCCCGGATTGCGGCCGCACCTCGATGATTCCACGATTCTCGAGGTCGAGGTACGCCTGCAGCACCGTCGCGATGCTCACGCCCTGCTGGCCGGCGAGCCGTCGCACCGAGGGGATCCGATCGCCGGGCCGCAACGTGCCCCGCTCGATCAGCTCCTCGATGTGCGCGGCGACGCGCTCGTAAAGCAGCCCTTGCTCCTCGATGACGGTTTCTTGCTGCACGGCGGGCAAGGATACCGCGCCTCTGGCTCCCGCGCACCGGTACAGTTCGACCCGACCGTGACCAGTACAGCTAACGGGATCCTGAACTGTACCGGTCGCACATACGGAGCAACTGCATCTGTGCTGCTTGCCGATCCGGCGCCAAGCTCCGGGACATGATGACCGTCGCGACGAGGTTCCTCGCGGGCTCTGCTCTCGGCGCGCCGCGCCGGTTCGAGGTGGATCTGGCTCGAGGGGCTCTCTGGGCGCAGAGGCTCCGGGGGCCCTTCGCCCTCGCGTGCACCAGCGGGTCGGTGTGGCTGACGCGCGAGGGTGATCCAGACGATGTGGTCCTTTCGGCAGGTGGCTGCTACCGTGGCGAGGATCAGGGGCTCGTCGTGGTCGAGGCCCTCGAGCGGGCGCACATCGCGGTGTCGAGAGACGGTTTTACAGGAAAACTTCGGCAGGTCCTCGCCGCCCTGCGGCAGCGGTGGCTCGTGGTCCTCTCGCTCCTCGCGCTTTACGGCATCTGGGGCTCGACGTACCTCGGGATGCACATCGCGCTGGAGACGCTCCCGCCGTTCTTCATGGGCGGGTCGCGGTTCGTGCTCGCGGGCGGTCTCCTCTTTGGAGCGCTGCGCCTGCGCGGCGAGGCGCTTCCCTCGCGCAAGCAATGGGCCGGGGCCGCGCTCGTCGGTGTCCTCCTGCTCGCTTGTGGCAATGGGTTTCTCGCGATCGGCCAGCAACGAAAGTGGGTGAGCTCGGGCGTGGCCGCGGTGGTGGTGACGACGATGCCGCTCTGGGTCGCGGTGCTCGGCAGCGCCTCGGCCGCCCTCGCGCGACGCGCGGGACGCGACGGTTCGAGCGCTGCGCCCTCGCGTGGGGAATGGCTGGGTCTTCTGGTTGGATTCACGGGGGCCGCGCTTTTGCACCTCGGCGGCGCGCTCGGCGGCTCGGGCGGGGGCATTTTGCTCGTGTTGCTTTCGCCCTTCGCCTGGGCGCTCGGCTCGTTGCTCAGCCGGTCTCTGGATCTGCCGAAGGGGCTCATGGCCTCGGCCGCGCAGATGATCGCAGGCGGCGTCTTCATGCTCAGCGCCGCGCCGCTGCTCGGCGAGACGATTCCACAGGCCCCCTCTGCCCGTTCGCTCGCCGCGCTCGCTTATCTCACGGTGTTCGGCTCGATCGTGGCGTTCTCCGCGTACGGCTACCTCATCCGCACGACGCGCCCCGCCATTGCGACGAGTTATGCCTATGTGAATCCGCTGGTGGCGATCGCGCTCGGCATCTGGCTCGGCGGCGAGAAGGCCTCGGCGACGACGTGGCTCGCGGCGCTCATCGTGATCTCGGGCGTGGTGATCGTCACCGCCTCGCGGGCGCGGCCGAAGGCGTAGGAAGCCCGGTTCAGCGCCCCGCGCGCGCCACCCGGTACTTGCTCTGGACGAACCCATTGTCGAAGGCTCGGGTGGCGATGTGCGTGAGCCCGACGTCCTTTTCCAGAGGCCCGAAGAGCGGGAGGCCCTGGCCCAGGAGAAGGGGGATCCTCGTGAGGGTCAGCTCGTCGATCTGGCCGGCCGCGAGGAAACGCTGAATGGTGATGCCACCATCGACGTAGAGGTGGGTGGCTCCCTCGCCCGAGAGGCGCTCGACCAGATCCGCCGGCGCGAGGGATAGGACCTTCACCGTCTCCGCGAGAGGAGCGGGGACCTCGGGGGAGCCGGTGCTCAGCACGACGACCCTCTTGCCTGCATAGGGCCATTCCCCGAAGGTCAGGACCTTCTCGAAGGTGTGTTTGCCCATGACCAGGACGTCCACGGAGCTCATGAAGACCTTGTAGCCATAATCCTCGTCCCCCGGGTCGTTCCCGGCGGTGAGCCAGTCGATGTCCCCGTTGGTTCGGGCGATGAAACCATCGAGGCTCGTGGCGATGTATACGGATACCTTGGCTCTCATCGGGGCTCTCGCTTTCCGGGAGTCGTGGCCGAGAACAGGCTGGATGCGTTCGGACGTCCCTGCTAGGCTCGGTCTATCCCATGGCCTCGAGCGACCGTCCAGCCGCAAAATGGGCCGCATGGCTTGGCCTGCTTCTGCTCGGGTGCGGGGGGGCTCCGTCTGCGCCGAGCGCCGTGACGGGCGACGCCCCAGCGATTCATTATACGATCACGCTGGATTCCGAGCTCCGAACGCTTTCGGCCGTCGTGTGCCCCCGGGATGTTCGGATCGATCGCTACGTGGCCACCACGTCGGGGGCGATCGAGCGCGTGCGCCGGCCGCGCCTCGTCACGGCGAAGGGAGAGAGGCCGCTGGAAATCGAGGGAGATGGTGTGCCCATTCCAGCGGAGATGGCCGGCGCATGTCTCGGGTACGACATCGATCTCGGGCCGCCCCGGGAAGGATTGTTGCTCGCGCACGCCGGAGGCAATGTGCTCGCGGCCCCCGATCTCTGGTTGCTCGCGCCTGGAGCTCGCCCGGCCGGTATGCGGGTGACGGCGAGCTTCACGCTCCCGTCGGGGGTGCGCGCGGCGCTGCCCTGGCCCGAGGATCCGCGAGGATATCGCGTCCCCGGTACGGCATTCACCATGCGATCCGCGGCGGCCTTCGGGCGGTTTTCCCGAGAGACGCTGCCCGTGGAGGGAGCCGAGCTCGATGTGGTGGCGCTCGGCGGAGGTTTCGGCGAACGGGGGCCGCTCGTCACGAGCTGGATGCGAAAAAGCGCGTCGGCGCTGGCCCAGCTTCATGATGGTTTTCCCGTGGAGCGCGTGATGGTGCTGCTGCTCCCGGAGCCGGGCGCGGAGGTCGGGTTTGGCATGGCGCTGCGTGGGGGCGGGCCGACGGTGATGATCATGGTCGGTGAAGGCGTCACGTCCGAGGAGCTCGACAAGGATTGGACGGCCGTTCACGAGCTGTTTCACCTGTCCGCGCCGCGATTCCATTCGAAGGATGCCTGGCTCTCGGAAGGGCTCGCGACGTATTACACGGAGATCTTGCGGGGGCGCGCGGGCATGGTGGACGAACACGAGGCCTGGTACAACCTGGCCGAGGGCTTCGGGCGAGGGCGCCGCGCCGGGACCGGGCGCTCGTTGCGGCAGGAGAGCGCCGACATGCGCGAGACGCACGCCTACCATCGGGTATACTGGGCAGGCGCCGCCATGGCATTCCTCGCGGACGTGGAGTTACGTCAAAAAGGCGTGGAAGGTGGCCTCGACGGCCCGCTCCGCGCGCTCGCGCGTTGCTGCGCCCGGGCCGAGGAGCCATGGTCCGCGGAGAGGTTTGCCCAATACGTCGATTCCGCGACGGGGCATCCGGTCATGGCAGAGCTCCTCGCGCGTTACCTCGACAGCGCGGAATTCCCCGACACGGGAGCGCTCCTCGCGACGTTTGGTATCCGAGGCGCCGGGCGCGACATCACGGTGGCAGACGATGCGGTTCGCGTCGACCTGCGGCGGGCGATGATGGCTCCCCGCAAAAAGATCAGCCGGTAATCGAAAAATCGCGGTCGGCTGTTGACAACGTCGATTCTCGGGACCTCCAGAAGCTCCAGGAGACCCTCGCGGATCCAGATGTCCCGCACGATCCAGGCGTGAGCTCTCGAGGTGGCCTCGACCGGGCAGCGGCCAGGGTCTTCGCCAACGTCTGTTCTCTCCTCGGAATCTCGATACGTCCTCCACGGAGGCTCCACGCGCGGGCGCTACGCATCGCGTCATGCGTTTGGATCTTCCTTCGGTTGGCATCGACGCGATGGCCCTCGGCGTCCCGCAGAGGTACCTCGATCTCACGGACCTCGCGACGGCGCGCGGCGTCGAGGCTTCCAAGTACCAGCAAGGTCTCGGCTGTTTTCAGATGGCGATCGCGGGGCCGGACGAAGATCCGGTGACCCTTGGCGTACGTTCGGCCCGGCGCGCCCTCGCGAGCGCGGGGGTGAGCCCCGACGAGATTGGAATGTGTGTGACGGGCACGGAGACCGCGGTCGACCATGCCAAACCCGTGGCCGCGTTTCTGCATGGAATGCTCGGGCTGTCTCCGCGCTGCCGGGTGTTCGAGATCAAACACGCTTGTTTCGGCGGCACGGCGGGCCTTCTCGGGGCGATCGAGTGGATCGCGTCGGGCGCGGCGCGCGGGCGGGCGGCGCTCGTGGTTTGCACGGACATCGCGCGGTATCCCTTGCGTTCGGCCGGCGAGCCGACGCAGGGGGCGGGCGCGGTGGCGCTGCTCGTGCGCGAAAAACCGAGGCTCGTCGAGCTCGAGGTCGGCCGGTCGGGCTCGTACGCGCGCGACGTGTGGGATTTCTGGCGGCCGCTGCACCACAAGGACGCGCTCGTGGACGGACCGCTTTCGGTGCAATGTTATCTCGACGCGCTCTCCGGAGCCTATCGAGCGTTCCGCGTGGTCGACGAAGAAGAAGATGGCGAGCCGCTCGCGCGGACCTGTTATCACGTCCCCTACGGCAAGATGGCGCGCAAGGCGCACCGCACGCGGCGCGGGATCGACGGGCTCTCCGAGGCGGAGGCGGACGCGACGTTCCGCGCCGAGGTGGAGCCTTCGCTCGGCTTTTCCGCGCAGGTGGGCAACGTGTACACGGCTTCGCTTTACATGGCGCTCGCGTCCCTCTTGCATTCGGAGGCGGGCGGGCTGGAGGGGAGACGCGTGGGCCTCTTCAGCTATGGCTCGGGCTGCGCGGCCGAGTTTTTCGCGGGCCGGGTGAGCGCCGGGGCGGGCGCGTTCGCGCGATCGCTCGATCTCGGCGCGCCGCTCGCGGACCGGCGGCGCCTCACGATGGACGAATACGAGGCGCTGCGGCAGGCGGATCCCCTGGCGGATCGGCGCCTGGCCTCGGAGGAGGTCCGGACAAACGTCGCCCCCGCGGCCGGCCCTCGATATCTCGGGATCGACGCGCAGGAGCGGCGGGTTTATCGCGACGTTTGAATCCCGGGGGGTGAATCCATCGCCGTCGACCTTGCCCGGCGTGTCAGCCAACGCGGCGCCCGCGCCATCGAAAACAGGGCTTGCCGCCGCGGCGCCGCGCGCCTACCCCCCCTCCATGCGACTGAATCAGGTCACTGTACCGGCGACGGACCTCGCCGCCTCGATCGCCTTCTACCAGGCGCTGGGCCTGCGCCTGATCGTGCGCGCCGACCACTACGCACGGTTCGAATGCCCGGACGCCGACGGCGCCGAGCCGGCCACCTTCTCCCTGCATCTCCAGGAGCCGAGGCCGGGGCCGGATGGCGTGACCGTCTATTTCGAGGAGGAAAACCTCGACGCGACGGTCGAACGCCTGAAGCAGGCCGGCCTCGTCTTCGACGTTCTGCCGGTGGACCAACGCTGGCTTTGGCGTGAAGCGTATCTCACCGATCCCGCCGGCAATCGCGTGTGCCTCTATCGAGCGGGCCAGGCGCGGCGTTTTCCGCCGTGGCGGGTATCGGAAAGCTAGCCACCGCTCTCGGCCGCAATCGTCGCCAGCATCATCCGCGCGTGCTCGATCACGCCTTCGTTCCCCGTGTCGAGCCCCCACTTACGGAATGGGCTGCGACGTGATGCGCCCATTCCATGTCCGCCTGGATTGACCGGAACGCCCCCGGGCACCACGTCCGCTTGGCCGCGAAAAGAACGCGGGGAAGCGAGGGAGACGTGACACAGCCCAAACCGCCTCAGGCCACGACACCGGACAAGCATCCCGAGGAGTATCTGGCGGACCTCAGCCCGACTGCGGTTCAATGCTGGCCCCGGCGGAGCG
>JANMGF010000629.1:0-6334 GCA_031374535.1 Polyangium sp. (in: bacteria) | reverse complement strand
GCCGCTGCGCCGGCGCGCGCGAGCGCCGCGGAGGAGGTGGCCTTCCGCCTCGATCAGGGGTGATGGAACCGACCTCGGAGGTGCCCATCGCGCGCCGCGCGGACCTCGCAAGTCACCTCGGAGGTTGGTTCGGAGCGTGGCGACAAGCTCGCAGGGAACCTCGGAGGTCGGATCGGAGCGCCGCGCGAGGCTCGAAGGCAACCTTGGAGGTCGGTTCGGAGGTCGGCGAGGACGTCGAAGGCAACCTCGGAGGTCGGTTCGGGGTTCCGCACGAAGCGAGGAGGCAACCTCGGAGGTCGGTTCGGGGCGCCGCACGAAAGCCGGCGACGGGCGAGCAGAGACAAGATGCTCAGGCGCCTTCCGCCGGCCTCGATGCCCAAGGCCGGCGAGCAGGGGGGGGTCGATTTTCTGTTACCTCTTGCCTCGCCCCGCATTGATCTGGTCATGGGACCCTCTTCCAAGCCGCCGCCCCTCCGCTGGCTCGCCGAGCTCCTTGGCCTGCGGCCCGAAATCAAGCGCATCGTCGAGAGCGACGAGACGTTCACGCGCGAGTCCGCGGATGACAAGGTGCAGCGGGTGTACACGAACGCCGTCCGCAAGCTCCCGGACTACACACCGCACCCGGACGGCATGAAGCCATGGGCCGTGACGATCACGCGGAACGTGATGGCGGAGGCGCACCGCGATACCAAACGTCACCAGGAAGTCTTCGAACCCGACAATGGACACGCCGAGAGGGCAGCGTCGCCGGGGCCCTCGCCGGAGCGCGCGGCGCAGCTAAAGCAGGCGATGGAGCGATGGATCGACGCTATGCAAGAGATGCCTCCCGCGCAGGCCGCCGTGCTGTGGATGGTCGTCGTCGAGGAGCGGTCGCACGAGGAGGTGGGGGCGAAGCTCGGGATCTCCGAGGACGCGTCGAAGATGGCGCTCTCTCGGGCCCGGGAGTTCCTTCGGGCTCGGCTCGGCAACGATCTCTTCTCCGTCCCGCATCCCGTGCTCGTGCTGCTCTTCGACTGGGTTCACCGGCTCGGGCACGTCTGGGCCTTCCTCATGGCCATGGTGTTCGCGTCGCTCGCGCCCTCCTCGCCGCGCGAGCCTGACGGCGAGCTTCACGCCGTCGCCACGGGTGCGGCGCGCGTCGTCGCAGCGTCCGCCGCGGACGTCGCGCACGCGGCGAAGCTTTTGCCCTCGTTCGAGCACGCTCGCGCGCCCGTGCCCATCATGGCGCCGCCCACGCCGAAGAAGCAGACGCACACGCCGCACACGCCGCGGCGTCCCCGGGTCGACAGCGACACGCAAGGCCTCTCTACGAGTGGTTTGTCCGCAGACCCGAACGGTTCGTCCGCGAACACGTTCCCCTAGGATCCGAACCTCCAGGTGTGCTAAGGATCCGGCCCATGCGCGCGATCGTGTGCTGTTCGATCTTGCTTCTCGCGTCGCCCGCGGCGCGGGCGCAGAGCCTCCCCAGCGCCACCGACGACGAGAGCCCCGAGGCGGACGTGGAGCTGCGGTTTCAGGCGTTTGCACTGCTCGCGGACCGCGAGCGCGCCGCGGGGCGGCTGCGGGAAGCTGCCAAGGCGTACCGCCAGGCGCTCAACGTGCGGTCCGATCCGCTCGTCTCGGGGCGGCTCGGGCTCGTGCTGGTCGAGGGAGGCAGGCCCGAGGATGCGGCCGAGCTTCTGCTCTACGCGCTCCATCAGGCCCCCGCCGCGACGGCCGCGGAGCGTGCAGAGCGCAGGCGCTTTTTCGAGGCGCACGAGGTGGCGCGCGCTCATGGCTCGTGGGTCGAGATATTCGTGTCGCACGCGGGCGCGCGTGTGACGGTGGACGGCATCGATCGGAACGCTGCCGGGCGTTCGGCCTTCTGGACGTTCGTGGCGGGAGGAGAGCACGAGATCCGCGCGACCCTCGACGGCTTCGAAGAGGCGGTCGTGAAGTTTGCGGCCGTGAAGGGGAAGGACATGAAGGTTTCCGTTCCCCTGACGGCGCGCACGGTGGAGCAGGCGCCGGCGATCTTCGTGCCGGAGAAGGACCCGACCGCGACGTTGCCGACGGTGGTGGCCGGGCCGGAGTTCACGAAGCAGGAAGATCCGTTCGCGTACGACGACCAGAAGGACCCCGCGAAGGGGGGCGAGAAAAAGGGGTTGCGCGGCTTCGTGGGGGCGGGGCCGGTGGTGGTGTTTGGCGTGGCTTCATGGTCGCCCGCCGTAGGGGCGGTGATCGGTGGCGGTTTGCAGCTCAACCAGCACCTTTCGATCGGGCTAGAGGCCCGGGGCGCGTGGTTGACAACGGGCGTGGCGGACGAGCCCATCAATGCGATGACGGCGGGCGGGATGGCGAGCCTGTGTGGGCACCACAAGTGGTTTTTCGGCTGCGCGCTCGGTCATCTGGGCGTGATTCGCGTCGAATCCACATCGCGCAGCTACAAGCCCGCGAGTTTCGCTGATGTCAAACCCGGAGCAGGTGGGCGCATCGGCGCCAAGCTTCGAGTCACAGAGTCCTTTACGATCCACGCGGCAGCCGACGTCCTCGGATTGTCGAGCGGCGTCCAGGTGGTTGTTGGACCAACGGTCCTCTCCGATCAGCCGCCGGTCATGGTCGGCGTGCAGCTCGGCGGAGGGTGGGAGCTTTAGACATGCGTACGGCTTTTTTCTGTTCGTTGGTTTTTGGCCTCGGAGTGGTCGGTGCGTCCTGCACGGCGGCTCCCTCTTTCTACGAGTTCGAGTGCGATCCAGACTCGTTTTTCCCGGCGCCCGCGTGCATCCCGGACGCGGGCGCGGATGCTGGCGACGCAGAAGCCGGTCCCACCGAACCCGACGCGGGTCAATCGGCTTGTCCTGGCCGGTGCGTCCCCGTGCCTGGCGGCGGAAACGCCGGCTACTATTCGGAGGTCGCTGTCTCGCTCCTCGTGTACCCGCCAAACGCGATGGCAGAACCTCCGAAATGTCCCGACGGAGCCAAGGCCGAGAAGTGGCGCCTCTTCGCGGAGCTCGACGCCCCTGCCGCCGCGTGCGATCCTTGCGAATGCGGCCCCTCGACCGGCGCGTGTAAAGCCCTGCCGGAGAAGATCGAGATCCGCGCGGGGGCGTGCGGGGAAAGCGGGGCCCAAAGCCTCCCTTTTGATGGTCCGGCCGGTTGGGATGGCTCCTGCACGAGCGAAAATGCCCTTCCGGCCGGTGCCCCGTGCGGCGGGGAGCCGTGTGCCCAGTCGGTGTGGGTTTCGCCGCTCCCCGGGCCGACAAACGAGGAGGGGTGCAGCCCCAAGAGCGAGACGCCTGCCTTCACGAAGCCGAGGGAGTGGAAGCTCGCTGGCCTCGCGTGCATGAACAACACGGACGATGACGCCTGCCCGTCGGACGATGATGCTGGTACGCGGTACTGCGTGAGTGATCCCGGCCCCGCGTGGCTCCAGTGTGTCGTTCGTGAAGGCGCCGACGCGGCATGCCCGGACAACTACAGATGGGCGCGGTACGAGATGTACCCCGAGGACGCCGTGACCGACGATCGCGGCTGCGAGGCGTGCGCGTGCGGGCCGCCTGGGGGAAGCGCATGCACGGCATCGTTTCGCCTGTATGACGGGCCCCTCTGCTCCTCCCAGTCCGAGCAGGTCGGGTTGGTGTCCCCCGATGACCAGTGTGTGCCCACGGCGCCCGCGGGGCACGCACTCGCCGGCAAGGCGATCACCGACCTCGAGTACATGCCCGGCACGTGCGCCGCCACCGGCGGAGCGCCGAAGGGCGAGGCCAAGAAGGACATGACCAGAGCCGTCACCTTCTGCTGCACCTACCCGTTTTACCTCATCGACTGATACCCGCCTCGGGTACGACACTCTCCTACAAAACGCCAGCGGTCACGTTACCTCGCGCCCGCCGGCGCATTGTTTGTCTTTGAGGGGACGAGCATCTCGCTCTTTCATAAGACGCGTGCGCCGAGGGGCTGCAAAGCGTTGGCATCGTCGTGCTTACGCCGGAGCGCGTGCAGCCCTGGATTTGCCTGTGATTCGTCCTTTCAAGGAGACAGAGCCATGCCCAGGAAGCCCAGCGCGGCGGACTTGCTCGCGTGGGCGCTGCTTCACAAACTCGCGCTTGGGAGTGATGGCTGCATTTACGTGGAGGAGGGGGCCATCGACGCGGAAGGCCGGGACGTGTTCCGTGGCTATGCCGCGACCGCGGAGGAAACCACACGCGCGACGGAGGCACTGCACCGCGCCGCGTTCAACATCACCGTGGAGGTGTTCGCCCGGAAGCTTGCGGCGTAAGCATATGTGGATTTGTCTTTGCCGAAGGCCAGCGAGTTACTTCGGGGGCTTGTGCGGCGTGCGCGCTTCGAGTTCTATCCGCAGCTTCCGACGCTCGCGCTTCGGCACCTTGCGAGCGAGATCCGCGATACGATTCACCTCGTCGTCCGCCGGGAACGTCATGACGCAAAATGGGGGAACGTCGAGCGCGCGTGCGATGCGCTCGACAGTCTCGATGGTGATCGCCGCGAGGCCCTGCTCGATGCTCGACAGGTGACCTTTCGAGAGCGCGCCAGCAGCGGCGAGATCCTGCAAGGACATGCCGCGCTCTTTTCGTAGCTCGCGGATGCGAGCGCCAACCTTCAGGCAGAATGGTTTTGCTTCGGTTCGTCGGGGCACAGTGCTGTTCCTTCTTCCTCGCGCGTGACGGTGTGTGGCGCCCCTATCACGGATCCGACCGAGAGGCAACCCTCGGACAAACACTCGCGCGGGAGCCCCTCGGATTCCCGCGACCGCGCTCAGTCCTTCGGCAACTTGATCTTCGGCTCCTTGGGGTGACGCCGGTAGAGCAGGAGCGTCCGGCCGAGCAACTGGACGAGCTCGGCGCGCGCCGCAGGCGGGATCTTCTCGGCGAGGTCGCCGCGCTCGTCGGGGCACTCGGTCCCGATGCGGACCTTGACGAGCTCGTGTTGCTCGAGCGCCTGGTCGACGGCGGCGCTGCTTCCCAGTCAGGCTCATGCGGATCTCTTCCTCGCTTCTCGCTTGACGCTCGAAGCACCCGCGGAACGTCCGCGTCGGCGAACGAGCAGGCGATGCCGGATCGGGGGCCGATCGGGGAGGTCGTGACCATCGTGGTCGTCACAATCGTCTTCACCGAGGTCATCATCGAAGCCTTCGCGATCGCCGTCGGCGTGACGGTCACGGCGACGATCGCGGCGGGGGCGGCGGAGGCGTTTGCGAAGAGGGGGCGGAAACCGAAAAAGTTGAGCTGTTCGGATCACCTCGGCAACTGCCTCATGTCTGAGTTGGCGGACCAGCCGGGGACTGGACCTGACCATTCACTATGCCACGATTGCTGGATGCGGTGCGAGAAAGGCCATTGGCCTAAACATGTCGACCAGGCTAGCAGGGGACGAGTGTCCTGCTGGTATGGCCCGGAAGCGGATTATTAAACGATGAACCAGGGCCACACCCAAGAAATGGCTGGAGAGAAGCTCGCGTTCTGCAAAGCGGCCGACGCGCTCTTGTTGAAATCGCTCGATGCGACCCGGACCTTCGCCGAGGCCGTCGAAGATTTTCATCGACTCGAGACGGAGTTCGTGGCGCGCGCAGGCGATAACGAATTCGCTGCGCTCGAGACAAAGCGGAGCATCGCTGAAACTATTTTGAGGCTCACACATGACAAGCGCCCCCCCTTGGAGGCGTGCCGCGAGGCCTGGAACGATCTGGTTCGGCTCGGCTTCACGAAGATCGAACGGGAATGCTTGATGGCCTGGCTTTACGCCGGTTGCTGCGCGTATGACGAGCGGCCCGACGAGGGGCTCGCGGTGCTCGAGCCGCTGCTCGCGAAGCTCGAACGCTTGCTCGAAGACACGCGGGGGACGGGGGAGAAGTACCCCGCGCTCTTTTACGAGAACGAGCTCGAGCGCCTGGGGATCCGCCGGGACGCGCTCCTTGCCCAAAAACGGGGCGAGGTCGTCCCGTGGCTGGAGACCCGCCGCGAGGACGAGGCAGCCCCCCCGATCACCCCGGAAGAAGAGCAGGCCGACGCGCTCTACGACGAGTTCCAGAAAGCAGAACATGCCGTCTTCAAGACCTATGCAAAGTCGCGCGATCGGAGCTTCGCCGACGTCGCGGCCGACTACCGACGGGTCGAGGCGGAGTTCGTGGCGCGCGCGGGCGAAGGCGAGGCGTTCGAGGCGTGCGTGCTCGACATGAGGGCAGCGACCTCCGAGGGGATTTTCACGGCAGCCTCTATGCTTCGCGCGCCCTTCCAGGCCTGCCGGGACGCCTGGGACGAGTTCGTCCGCGTAGGCCGAGACAAGAGCTGGATGTATCCATCGACGTACGTGAAAATCTGCCTGGAGAGCAACGAGC
>JANMGF010000531.1:0-3887 GCA_031374535.1 Polyangium sp. (in: bacteria) | reverse complement strand
GCCGCTGGCCGAGGCGATGGCCGAGGCGGACGACGTGCACGATGGGTACGGCGGGGCCATCTGGCACCTCACCGAGGCCTACGCGCGCTGCCCCAAGGTCCCCGCAGAGGTGCGCGCCGCGGTTGGGCGTGTCCGGGAGGGGAGCGGCGTTTCGCGGGGGGCGTTACATTCCGTCGCAGATCGGGGCGGGAGCGGCGACGCACTTATCCGTGGTCAAGTCGCAATTGTCGCTCTGGCACTCGCTGGCTTGTAGACACGCGTCTCCGTCGGCCTTCAGCGCGGCGCAGAGTTTCGTGTCGACATCGCAATAGCTATTCATGCAGGATTGGGAGCCCGAGCACATCTCGCCGAGCGCCTTCTTGGCCGCGCACATGCTCGTCTGGAAATCGCAATAATCGCTCTTGCAATCGCTGCCAAACATACACGCGGCGCCGACGTCTCCGGGCAACTGGCACTTGCCGAGCATCCCGTTGCTCGCGCCCATGCAATCGGATCCATCCACGGCGCAGTCGTCGTCCTGGGCGCAATCGCCGCCGTTCGCGACCTTGCCGACGAAGATGGCCTGGCAATCGGGCGAGGTTTCGAGCGGATCGGCGCCGTCCGGCGTGACGATGGAACAATCGCTCGGGAGATTGTCGAAGCAAGACGCGGCCTTGTCGCCGTCGTACACGATCCGGCCCTCCGCGATCGAGTCCTTGAACCCCGGCAGGGCAAACCCGTCGAAGAGGCCTTTGAATGTCTGCACACACTCCGCTTCGTCCTTCGGCGTGCCGATTCCCTCGAAAAGCGTGGGCAGCTCGACGGCCGTACAGCAGGAGAAGGCGGCGCCGCAGAAGACCTCGGCGTTCTTCTGCCCGATCTCTTCGAGCGCGATTGTACCGCCGCCGCCGTTGCCGCCGCCACTCGAGTCCGGGTTCTCGGGGTCGCTGCTACACCCGACAGCGGAGAGGGCGCCCACGAGGGCCAGCGAGATCAAGGAAGTCAGGGTTCGTTTCATCGTTTTCTCCAGAGAAAGAAGGAGCCGCGCACCATGGCGGCAACCGTCGGATTCGCTAGCACGAACTCCGCGGATCTGGGAAGGGGAAATCGAAAGCCGTGTTCGTGCTGCGCTCCTCGCGTGAACTTCCTCTTGCACCGGCACCTCGCGGAAATACATACATCCTCACGCGCGGCCGGCGCGGGCGCGATGCTGCCTGATCTCTGGCGCATGGCGGACCGGCGCGTCCGTCCGGCAGGTCTCACGTCTCCGGGCGGGACGGATCGGCTGGGTAAGGTGCTCGCGGGGATCCGGCATCACATGGGTATGGACAGATGGTTTCACGGCGACCGGGTGTTCACGGAGGGAGAGAAGCTCGTCGCCGCGCGCATTCGCGAGGCGGGGCTCACGGCGAAGCGAATGGTGCTGCTCGCGCATCCGATATGGGAAATGTGCCTCGACGGCGCGCTCCTCCGCAGGATGGGGTTCGAGGCGACGCGGTCCGCCGTGGCCGAAGGGTTTTCAGCGATCCGGGGCGAAGCAGAGGCGGAGGCCGCGCGGATTCACCATTTTGAGCGCATCGAGCGCACGGAGGAGGAGCGCGAGAGGTTCTCGGCGCGCATGAAGAGGCTCTTCGACGAAATCGAGCGAGGACCCTGGATCGAGGGATACCAGCACGGCGAAGGGCTCGCGTTCCGGGTCTCGGGGATACGGGCTCGGCTCGGCCTGCCGACGCTCGACGAGGCGGATCACGCGCGGCTCGGGGGCACGCTCGACGTAACACCTCGCTCACCACCGTCTGGACGACGGCCCGCCCCCGTGGCAGGCGCCCCAGCCACGCGCGTTCGGCCGGCCGCCGCGCGGCCTTCGGCTTCGACAGCAAGTGCCGCGCAGACGTCTGCGCAACCGCTCGCGCTCGGGCAGCGTTCGTCAGACGCGCACATTCTTCGGACACACGCCCGCTCTCTTCGCGCCGGTGATCGGCGCGGATGGTCGAGGGGACGCAGACGTCGACTCGCGTTCTATCCCCGAGCAGCTATCTCGTGCGGTAGTGGGATTCGCTCCCCACGTACGGCTGCCCTGATGGCCGTACGCAGGTACGCCTTCGGATCGAGCCCGCAGAGTTTTGCGCTTTCCACGAAAGAATAGAAGAGCGCTGCGACCTCGGTCCCTCGTCGCGACCGAGACCCATAGTGATTCTTGCGTCCGACCACGACGCCGCGCTCGGCTCTCTCGGTATGGTTGTTGTCCAGCGGAATTCGCGGATCCGAAAGGAATCGCGTGAGCCCGCTCCAGTGCCCGGCCATGTACCGGATCGCGTCGTCAAGGCTGCTCCTGGGCACGACCGGCGTCGTCTCCGCCCAATACTGAATGAGCTCCAGCAGCGGCCTGGATTCCGCTTGTCGTAGCGCGAGCCGCTCGGCATCCCCCTCGGGGCCGGGCCTGCACTTCGCCTCGATGGCATACAGGCCGCGGATCAAGTCGAGCACTCGCTTCGTCTCCGCCGGGTAAGAAGACTCGATCTTGATGAATTCACGCCGTGCGTGCGCCCAACAGTGCGCGAGTGAGAAGCCCTCCGTTCTCGAGAGCGACTTGTACACGGCATAGCCGTCGCACATCACGACGCCCTTGTAGCCGCCGAGCACCTTCCGACCGTCCTCGTTCGAGCGGCCCTCGAGAATTCGATAGGCCACCGCGTCGGGCGCCACCACGGACCACGCATGCCAGCGCGAAGAATCATTTTTGCCGAGGAGCGGCCATCGCGTCTCGTCCGCGCCGATGACGCCCCGGCTGAGCACGTATTGGAAGAGCGCTTCGTATCCCGGCGCGAGCAGCCTCGCGACCCGCTCGAGCTGATCCCAGAGCGTCTGCGATTCCACGAGCAACCCCTCGCGTCGCATCTTGCGCACCTGGCGCTCCAGCGGAGCGTGGTCGCCGTACTTGTCCACGCCCACCTCGGCGGCAAAATCAAGACAGCGATACTTCTGGCGCTTGTGCCTCTTCACCACGAAGCGGCGCGGCACGACGTCGACCTCCTCCGACTCCTCGAATTGCCCCTCCCACGCCTCGAGCGCGCCGCCGCACGATTTGCAGACCTTGTCGGCCTCGTCCAGCTTGTGCTCGACCTCCTCGATCTCCAACGACAGCTGCGCCTTCGGGCCGTGTCCCTTTTTCGGCGGCTTCGGTGGATTGGGCGGTGCGGGCGGCTCGCCGCCTTCGTCGTTCGCGCGTCGCTCCGAGGTTTTGCCGAAGAGAAGGCGATTCCTCTGGGCGATCTACTGCTCGAGCGTCGCGATGCGCAGCTTCAACTGCTCGGAGTCTCCGCCCTTCAGCGCGATGAGCTCCCGGGTCAGCTCGATGATCTGCTTGGCGAGCCGCTGGTTTTCGCGCTCCAGGAGCAGCGCTGCCTGCCGGAGGATTTCGGGGTCGTTCTCGGTCTCGAAATTCACGTGCGTCTCTGACTGTATATGTCGTCAGACCCGCGAATCTACCGATGAGCCAGAAAAAAAGTTATCAGCCCCAGCGCAGGGCGCGCTCGGTGGGGGCGTACGGCGGCGGCGAGAGGGGCACGCGCAACGCAAGCACGCTCCCCTCGAGCAGAATCGCGAGCTCGCTGGTGGTGAGCACGAGCGGGTGGTCGCCAGGCTGCGCCCAAGGTGCCGCGAAACAGCCCTTGGCGAGTCGCTTCGAGAAGAGGCAAAGACCTGTGCCGTCCCAGTAGATCAGCTTGGCGAGCTTTCGCGTCCGGCCCACGAAGAGGAACATGTCGCCGGACATGATGTCGCGACCCAGCCCCTGGACGACGAGCGCCGCCAGGGTATTGAACGACTTCCTCATATCGGCGGGCTTTCGGTACGCGTACACGCGGACCTGTCGGGTCGACCCAATCACGAGAGCCTCCGGACGAGCT
>JANMGF010000511.1:0-3203 GCA_031374535.1 Polyangium sp. (in: bacteria) | reverse complement strand
GCGACGACGCCGGGCGCGAGGACAAGGGCGCTTCTTTCGTACGGGATCGCGCTCGCGTCGGTGGGGCACGTGGATCGCGCATTGATGGAGGCGCTCGAGGCGCTGGCGCGGGCCCGCGAGGCGTCCGATCGGCGGGGCGAGCATGCTTGCGCGCGCTTTCTCGCGTACCTGTCGGCGGCGATGGGTCAGCCGCAGGCGGCGACGGTGTGGACCAAGGTCGCGCAGAGCTCGGGTGAGGCGCTCCGCGGTTGACAGGCCGAGGGCCGGCGAGCAAAAGCGTTGCCCATGAGCGCGACCGTCCCAGCCTCCGCCGAGCCCACGCGGGGTCGACGTGCGCGCCTCGGGCTCCTCGCGCTGCTGGTGATCTCGGCTCTTGGTTTCGGGGCCGCGCTCGTGTCGTACCTGCGTTACGCCGACGTGTGGATGCGCCCGCCGCCGCGGCTGCCGCAGTGTGTGCTGAGCGCGCGGCGCATCCTGATGCATGAGGAGCCGGTCACGGGCTCGATCCCGCACCTCACGCCGGAGGGGAACACGGTGTACCTGCGGCCGGCCGAGGATCGGGCGGTGCGGTGTCTCGCGCGTTCGTCGAGCACGGTCGCTTCGGCGTTCGCGGCGGCGTTCGCCGAGGTCCTTCCGGTGCCGCGGGCGCAGGCGCTCTCCGCGGCGCTCAGGGATCGGGTGCCGCGGGATCCTTCGGCGGATCGGGACGCGCTCTCGGCGTGGATGCTGGCGTCGGCGGCGATGCGGGCGATCCCCGAGACGCCCGAGACGACGGCCGCGCGCAAGGAGATGGACGAGCTCAACGCGTGCCGTTTCGCGATGCGCTCGAAGTGCCCGACGCGTCCGCCGATCCCGCTCGTCGTGTGGATCGCGGGTGTTCCGTCGTCGCTCGGCTTGCTCTTCGGCGCGGGGCTCGGCGTGCGTGCGCTCGTGCATGCGCTCGTGCGTGTCGTCAGGGCGCGTCGCCTTCGTCGAGCAAACGAACGGCGCTCTCGATCGCAATGAGCTTACCGACCAGATAAAGCACGTCGCCCTCCGTGAACGGCGCGCTCGCGGCGACGTCCTCGCAGAGCGAACCATCCCTGCGCAGCGCCACGAGGCTGGCGCCGGTCTTGTGGCGAAGATCGAGCTCGAGCGGGCTCTTGCCGGCGGCGAACGAGTGCTTGCGCACGAGGAACGTCTCCACCTTGAGCTCACCGAGCTCGTGCAGCTCCGCGAGCTTGGGCCGGTGCAACGTTTGTTTGCGTATGAAGAGCCCGCCCACCTCGCGGCGCGCGACGTTCACGCGTTCGATGATGAGGTTCCGCGGCACGCCGCGCCTGCGCAGCACACGCGCGATCATCTCGAGCCCCGCTTCGAGCTCTTCGAAGACGACCTCGTCGGCGCCGAGATCGAGGAGCCCTTTGTCCGCGGCGATGTAGTGCGCGCGCACGAGCACGGGTGTCTTCGGGGTGCTGAGCTTCGCGGCGGCGACGGCGCGGCGCGTGGCCTCGGCGTCGTTGATCAGCAGGACGAGCGCTGCGGCGCACTCGACGCGCGCGCTGGCGAGTGCCTCGGGGCTCGTGACGTCGGCGTAATAGGCGGGTTCGCCGGCCTCACGCGCGGCGCGGACGGTCTCCGCGTTGAGCTCGAGCACGAGGTAGGGGATCGAGATCTCGGCGAGGGATCGCGCGAGCATCTTGCCGGCGACGCCGTACCCGACGATGACCACGTGATCCGAGAGCTCGGAGTGCTCGGGCATGGGTTCGTCGATGCCGCGCGCGCCGAGGAGACGTTCGAGTGGCTTCAGGATCTTCTCGCCGGCGCGCACGCGTGGCGCGAGGTGCATGGCCACGGGCGTGACGATCATGCTGAGCACGCCGGCCGCGAGCAGCGCCCGTCCTTCACCGGGTTCGAGCAATCCATTCCGCTCGGCGCTCGTCGCGAGCACGAAGCCGAACTCGCCGAACTGCGCGAGGCCGACGCCGGCGAGCCACGCGACGCGCGCGGGAAAACGCATCGACAGCGCCGAGAGCGTCGCGATGAACCCCTTTCCCAGGAGGAACGCGGCGAAGTAGAGGCCCACCGTGAGCGGCGCTTCGAGGAGCACGTGCACGTCGAGCAGCATGCCGAGGGACACGAAGAAGAGGCTCGTGAACGCGTGCCGGAGGGGGAGGACGTCGCCGATCGCGCGGTGCGCGTATTCGCTGTCGGCGAGGACGATGCCCGCGAGGAACGCGCCGAGGGCGAGCGTGAGGCCCGCGAGCGACGTGAGGTACGCCGTCGTGATGCAGATGCCGAGCACGGCCATGAGGAAAAGCTCGCGGCTCCTCGCGCGGTCGACCAGGGCGAAGAAGCGCGGCACGAGCGACCGCGCCACGACCACGGTGACGACCACGAGCAGCGCGGCCTTGCCGAGCGCGACCGCGAGATCATGCGCCGGATCGTCGCCCGATTTGCCCGCGAGGATGGGGATCACGAGCACCATGGGCACGACGCAGAGATCCTGGAAGATGAGCGCGCCGACGATGAACCGGCCATGCGGCGCGTCGACCTCGCCGCGCTCGGCGAGCGTCCGCAACACGAGCGCGGTGCTGGAGAGGGCGAAGAGGAAACCAAAGAGGATGCCGCGCGCGAGGGGCTGACCGGCGCAACGCGTGATCACGACGGCCACGAGGATCGTCAAGCCCACCTGGAGCGAGCCGCCGATCGTGACGGTCTTGGCGATCTGTCGAAGTCGTTCGAGCGAGAACTCGAGGCCGATCCCGAAGAGCAGGAGGACGACGCCGAGCTCGGCGAGCGACTGGATGCGGTTTGCGTCGCGCAGGAGGCCGAAGCCGGAGGGGCCGATGAAAGCGCCCGCGAGGAGGAGGCCCGCCACGGCCGGCAGACGGACGCGGCCGAGCACGAGGACGACGAGCACGCCGATGATCGAGATGATCGCGAGGTCGCGGAGGATCGGGATCGACTCCATGGTCCTTGTGCACGGGCGTGCAGGCCCCACCCATGCCCAGATCTCGCGCGCCCGTACGGGACATGGATGCACGAAGCGGGCGCGTCGATCCGCGCGGCTACGCAGTTTCGTTGGCGAGCGCCTCGAGGGCCAAGCGATCACGCGCGGCCGCGTCCGGCTGGGCGGGTTTGCGTGGCCAGGCGATCTCGAGCTCGCCGTCGAACCAGTAGAGGTGTTGCGCGTCAAGGTATCCGTGTGCCCCGCCCGCGGC
>JANMGF010000498.1:0-3412 GCA_031374535.1 Polyangium sp. (in: bacteria) | reverse complement strand
GGCACTCGGCGAGCTGGCAGGCGCCCGCGACGCACGAGGGCGAGGCATTGGCGTAGGCGCAGACGGCGTTGCAGGCGCCGCAGTTGAAGGGATCACCCTGCAAGTCGGTGAGCTCGTCGATCGAGCCATTGCAGTCGTTGTCGATGAGGTCGCAGATCTCGTCGCCGGTGTTCGAGACCGTGCACTTGTATTCGCAGCCGTTCGCGACCTGGTTGTCGAGGTCGACGAAACCCGAGGCGCACGCATCAACCACGCAGAAGCCGGCGTCGCACTTGGAGAATGCGTTCGGGAGGTTGCAGACGACGCCACAAGCACCGCAGTTCTGCGGGTCGGTGAGCACGTCGGTCGTGCAGCCGCCCGAGCCGCCCGAGCCCACGATGACGAGGCCGCCCTCGCCGCCGTCGCCGCCCATACCGCCCGCGCCGCCCGCGCCGCCCGTACCGCTGCTCGACGTCGATGCGTTGTTGCAATCGAAGCAAAAGGCGTCGGTCGTGCAGCCGCTCGCGCCGAGGAGCGAGGCGACCGAGAGGCCGAGGATGAAACCGCCGAATAAGAACGACCTTTTCACGCGTTCCTCCAAGGGCCGCGCCGCCGCGCGATGAAGGCCGATGCCGCGAGGAGAAGGGTCACGACCGCGCCGCCCGAGCGCCCGCCGTACGACGAGGGAGACGCCGCGCAGATCGTGCCGCCGCCGCCCGTCGCGAGCCCCCACGCGTTTGTTTGTCCCGCCGCACCTCCCGCGCCGCCCGCGCCGCCGGCCCCGGCCATTCCACCGGTCCCGCCTGCTCCGCCTGCGCCGCCCGCGCCGCCGGCTCCGCCGGCTCCGCCCGAGCCCATGGGGTTCTCGGGCACGCATACGCCTTGCGTGCAGGTGAATCCGGGCTGGCACGTGACGTTGTCGCACGTCGCGGGAATACAATACCCGTCCTTGCAGAACTGCCCGCCGGGGCACGGGAACTCGCCGAACTTGCATTGCTCGGCGCAGGTGCCTTCCACGCACTTCGAGCTGCCGGGGCAAGGTGCGAGGTTATCGGCCATGCCGTCGCAATCGTTGTCGATCCCGTCGCAGATCTCGGTGCCCGGACCGACGGCGCCGACACACACGATCGCGCCGCCCACGCAGTACTCGGTGCCCGCCTCGCAGCTGCCCACGTCCGTGCCGCAGGTCGCGCCGCCGCCGGGGTTGCCGTCGTCGCTGGCGCCATTACAGTCGTCGTCGATCCCGTTGCAGACCTCGGGCGTCCCGGCCGTGCCGCCGACGCCCTCGCTCGAGCCACTCACGCAAGCGAGCGTGCCCGGGATGCAGGCGCCGATGTTCGAGCCACAAGGCCCGCCCGAGTCCTTCGTCTCGTCGTCCGCGAGCCCGTTGCAATCGTCGTCGAGCGTGTTGCAGACCTCGAGCGAGGGCCCCTTGCCGCCGAGGCAAACGATCACGCCGCCGATGCACTGCGAGGTGCCGAAGGTACATTCGCCGGCGTCGCTGCCGCAAGGGACGCCCGCGCCCGCCGCGCCGTCGTCGACGATGCCGTCGCAATCGTCGTCGAGCGTGTTGCATTGCTCGGGCGCAGGCCCGACCTCGCCGACGCACACGAGCGCGCCGCCCTGGCAGGTGATCGTGCCGAGCGCGCAGGCCCCGACGTCGGAGGCCCCGCACGCGCCGCCCGCGTCGACGGGCATGTTGTCGATGAGCCCGTCGCAGTTGTTGTCCTTGTTGTCGCAGATCTCGGCCGAAGGCGTGCACGGCGCGAGCAGACCGGTCACCTTGAGGAACATGTCCTCGAAGTCGTTGTCGCCGCCGCGATAAAGATCCTCGAAACCGAAGTAATATGCGAGTGGGTTCGCCTTGGACTGATAAAGCAGATAATGCACGTAGTTGCCGTCGCCGTTCCGCGCCTGCTCGGTGTAATAGATGTGCCCGACGTTGCCGATGGCGCCGCAGTTGTTGCCGACCGGCGCGTTCTCCGGCGTGATCAGGAAGAAGCCGATGAACCCGCCGAGGTAGCGGCCCTGCTGGAACTCGGTCTGGAAGTTGACCGTACGGCTCGAGCCCGGCTCGTCCGCGCAGGGGGTGATGGAGTAGAGCTTCGTCGGGTCGGAGGCGTTGTACCAGCCAAACGTGTTCTCGTACCCGGCGCCCTCGATGAGGTCCTGCGCGGTGACGGTCCCGTACATGCCGTTCGTCTGGGGAACCGCGAAAAGCTCGGGGCTCGTGACGGCGCCGAAGATGGCGTTCAGCGGGTTGTTCAGGGCCGCGTTGGGGAGGCCCTCGCCGATGTTGAGCCCGACCTGGATGCAGCCGACGGGGTTGCCGCTGCCAGGGCAGTTCGCGACCTGCACGGGGACCACGAGGCCATCGGTCTGCTCCACGACGGCGTGGGTTTCTCCGGGGAGCAAGCAAAGACCAAGGGTCACGAGCGCGGGCACCGCGGCCCACGCTCGACCTGATCGAAGAATCGCCATGCTGGAAACATAGGCGATCGGCGGCCGGGGGCACAAGGGGAGAGCGCGCCGATCGAGGAGGAGGCGCGGCCCGCGTCGGGGAGGATACGGGCCGCGGTGGGTCAGAAGGAGGTGTGGTCGTTCTGGCCGGTGGCGTTACGAACGAGCCCACCGGCGCGCCAGGTGACGCCGCAGCTCGTGTCATTCGGCACGAAGCGGCCGCCGCAGGCCGTGGCGTTTTCCGCGGCACCGAGGTATGCCTCGACGTTCCCTGCCCCGGCGGTGACAAAACGCGTCCGCTTGATGCACGTCGCGCCGTTGGGGCCCCATTCCGCCTCGAAGGAGAGGCCGGAGTTCGGGGTCTCGGTCTGGGTGCCCCTCTTGTCGAAGATGTCGACGAGGGTGCCGTCCTGCGTGTGCGATACGCCATTGCCGCAATAATCGGCGCGGATCATGCGGACGCAGGCGTCGTGAAGGGCGCGGTTGTCGACGCTCGTCCCGCCGTCGCTCCACGTTCCATCGCGGCCATACCCCATCTCGATGCATTTGGCGAGGGCGGCTCCACGGCAGGCGAGGGTGAACTGCGTGGGGTCGTCGATGAACGTGGCCGTGGCATAGTCCCAGCGACCGTTCAGTGGAATGGCCTTGGCATCACCTTCGCACACGTTCGGGCCGCCCTGCCCCTCGGTGATGGTGTACGTATAACGTCCGGGGATGTCCTGATCCGAAATCGCAGCGATATAGAGCCCGACCTCCGTGACGCCATCGGGGAGAAAACCCGTCAGTTGCGTGGCGAGGAGCCCCATGCCGGTATGGTAAAGGTCGCGCGGCCACACCACGTGGTAGCTCGCATTGTTCCACGGGCTCGCGCTCGGTCCGTTCTCTACACTTTTTTCTCCCCACGGGTTCGACACGGAGGCGACGATGCCCAGTTCGCTGGCCCTCGTGCCCGTCGACCGCTGCGCGGGCGCCG
>JANMGF010000488.1:0-6423 GCA_031374535.1 Polyangium sp. (in: bacteria) | reverse complement strand
GTCCGAGGTGGAGCGCGGCAGCGAGTCCGTGTTCCGGGCCGAGGGGGGTGGTTTTGCGCGACAAACCCCGATGCTCGCGGGCCGGGTCGCCTCGCCCGGGCCTTATGGCTGGCACGGCGAGAGCCCGACGCTCGTCGATCGTATCCTCGCGGGCACCAAGCTGCATCGCTGGGAGGGCCACGTCGACGCGGAGGAGGCGCGCCCCTACGCGAACCAGCTCGCCGCCTTCGTGCGTCAGGGCCTCGTCCCGCCGCCTCGCGCCGCGAAGGAGCTCACTGAAGAGGAGAAACGCGGAAAGGCCGTCTTCGACGGGGACGCGACCGGCTGCAAGGCGTGCCACGGCGGCCCCGAATACTCGGATCATGTGCCCATCCCCCTGCCCCGGATCAAGGCGACTGGGGACTTCGAGGACGAGGACGTCTTGAAATACAAAACCCCGTCGCTCCTCTTCGTCGGCGGCACGGCGCCGTATTTCCACGACGGCAGCGCCGCCACGCTCGACGAGCTCATCGACAAGAATGACGATCGAATGGGCAAGACCAACCAGCTCTCGACCGAGGACAAGGCGGCGCTGGTCGCTTATTTGAGGACGTTATGAAGCTCGGCGCCCTTCTCTCCGTGCTCGCCTCGGTCTCTTTGCTCTCCGCGGCTGCCGCGCCCGACGACGGCGGCGCGCCGGAAGACGCGGGGTCCGCGGGTGTCGTCGACGCGGGCGCCGATGCCGGCCCCAGCGAGGGATTGCCTTTCCTCGGCCCAGTGCCCGAGGAGAAATCGAAGCCTCCCACGCCCGCCGAGTGGGGCGCCGCCCGGGACCTGGAAACGAACGGCCAGGCCTCGAATTGCAAGGTCCGTCGCGTCCGTGAATGGGCGCGCGTCCACTGCGAGTTCCGGGCGACGGTGAGCATCGAGGTCGTCTCTGGCAACGGAAACGACATCTTTTTCTCGATCCTCTCGGGCCGCGGCCCCTGCTACCCGGACGAGCAAGAAGGCGAGATCTGCGTCGACTCGAACGAGGTCGTCTTCGCGATGCGCCGCGGCGACCGGCGCTTCCTGCAATTCTCGCAGATGAACTTCGGCAATTACATGGCCGGGGGCACCGTCGGGGCGATCGTCGTCTCCGAGGTCTGGCTCGAGGACGAACCGGGCCCGAGCCTCACGATCGACGACGTGGGCTTCTACTGACCATGCCCTGCCGTCGCCTCCTCCTCCTCGCCCTTGTCCTCGCGGGGTGTACGTCCGCTGCCGCGCCGGATTCCACGCCCGTCCCGCTCGAAGGCCCGCCTCCGTTCCCGGTCAAACCCCGCACGGAATGGCCCACGCAGGCCTGGTCCACGGCAAACCCCGAATCCGTGGGCATCGATCCGGCCGCGCTGAAGAAGCTCGATGAATATCTCTTCGCTCGCCACGGCGACGACGTCGATCGCAAGGGACAACGCACGAATGCGTTTGTCCTCGTCAAGGACGGCAAGATCGTCTTCGAGCGGTATGCCCGCGGAACGACGGCCGAGAACTCGCTCCTCACGTGGTCGGTGAGCAAGAGCCTGGTGAACACCCTGATCGGAATCGCGGTCGGGGAGGGGCGCTTCAAGGTCGACGACCCGGCGGGGAAGTATTACACCGTCCTCGGCCCGGACAAACAGAATGTCCGGCTCACCGATCTCCTTCGCATGAGCTCGGGGATCAACTGGAACGAAACCTACGAGGCTTCTCCCATGTTTTCCTCGGTCATGGCCATGCTTTACACGCGTGGCCAGGGCGACATGCCTCGTTTCGTCGCCGGGCATGGCCTCGCCCATCCCCCGGGAAAACACTGGAATTATTCGAGCGGCGATACCAACGTCCTCCTCGCCGCCCTGCGCGCCACGATGACGGACGCCGAGTATGCCTCCTACCCCTGGAAGGCGCTTTTTGATCCCCTCGGCATGAAAAGCGCCCGCTGGGAGCGCGACGGCGCCGGCAACTTCGTCGGCTCGTCCTACCTCTACACGAGCGCCCGGGACCTCGCGAAATGGGGCCTCCTTTATCTCTCCGACGGCCTCTGGGACGGCAAACGCCTCCTGCCCGAGGGCTGGGTCGCATATACCCTGACGATGGCCCCCGCCTATTTCACGACCGACATCCCGCCATCGCACTGGGAGGACAACCCCGGCGCGCAGGTCTACCTGAACGTCGGTGATCCGAAGCGAAACATCCCGCGTCCCTGGCCCACGGCGCCCCCCGACACCTTCGCGGCCCAGGGACACTGGGGCAAATCGATCTTCGTGATCCCCTCCCTCGATATGATCGCCGTGCGCCTCGGCGACGACCGTGAGTACGGCTGCTCCGCCTACGTGCAGAAGGGCTGCGTGCCCGATCGCGAGAAAGCGTTCACCAAAGGCTATTACCTCGAGCTCTTGAACGGGCTGGTGAATCGATGAAGCGGCTCGAGCGGGCGCTCAGATTCATCGGGATCGGCCTCGGCGTCCTCCTCTGCCTCGCCGGGCTTTTCGTCGCCTGGAACTGGGCGACCCTTTCCTCCTTCCCGACCCTCCCCGCAGGCTACGAGGCGAAGGAGCTTTGCTCTTGCCTCTTCGTCGAGGGCCGCCCGCAGCCGGATTGCGAGGCGTTCATCCGTCAAACCGTGGTGCCCATCGACGGCCGCTCCTTCGATGTGGAAGGAAAGGCCGTCACCGTGACAGCGCTCTGGAACACGCGCCGCGCCCATTTCGTGTCCCCGCGCCACGGCTGCGTGATCGACGGCGCAGGACAATAAACCCTCACCTCCGCCGATTCACCTCGAATTGCCCGACGAACGAGTGGCTCCCCACCTTCTCCTCGTTCGCGAAGAGCCTCACGTGGTACGTCCCTTCAGCGGGTAAATCACACCGCACGAGCGTCGTCTCACCCGGCGTCACCTGGCAACGCGACGATTGGTCTACCCCTTTCGCCTCGAAATCGGCCAGGATCGACATGCCGGCCGGGTTCTTCAAGGTCACGACTGCCTCGTTCGCGACGGTCACCTGCGAGCGTTTCGGGTCCACGAGCACGAGCCCCTTCGCGTGGAAACCCGGGCGCAGGTTCGGCTGCCGGACGAACTCGCCGCGCGAGATGGGCGCGGACGAGAGTTGCCAGCGCGGCTCGTCCGGCAAATGGTTCGTCCCGAACACCTCCGCCGGGGCCATCAGATAATCGGACGAGTATTGCTTGACGAACCGCGGGCCCTCGAGATACCCGGCGTCCCACGTCGCGTCGAGGAGGTACCATTTCCCATCGACGAGCGCCGCATTCCACGCGTGCCCCTCGCCGGCCACGTCGCCGCCCATGTCACGCGAGACGCCGACCACGTAGGCGATCGAGACGCCCGCCGCCTCGCCCATCGCCACGAGCAGCTTCGCATACCCGGCGCACACGCCTTTCCGCGTCGAGAACACCGTCGCCGCGTCCTGGGGCGGATATCGCTTCGCCAGGTAACTCTCGCCGTCGTAGGCGATCCGGTCCGCGACGTAATCGTGGAGCGCCTTCACCCGCAGGACCGGATCCGGCTCCTCTGCCGCGAGGTGTTTCGCCACCGCGGCGAGGCTCGTCTCCACCTCGGGCGGGATCGTCGCGATCGCCGGGTGCAATGCACGGTCGAACGGCCAGCGCTTCGCGCCCGCCACGGGCTTCGGGGGCGGCTCGGGGCTGGGTTTGTCCTGGACCTCGGGTTTGTCCGGTTGCCTCGGTTTGTCCGTCGGGACCGGCGGAGGGGGCGGCGGCGGCGGGGGCACGGGCGTCCCCGATGCGCTCGACGAGCCCGTCGGTTTCGGCTGTTCGTCGCGGTACGGATTGTCGTTCGTCGCGAGGTAAAGCCATTCGAGCCGATCGGCCGTCGCGAAAAGCACGCGCCGCGCCGCGGCTGCCCACGCGCCCTCCGCCCCTTCGAGCAGCCAGTCGCCTCGCGCCGAGAGCGCCGTGAAGAGCACCTTGGGCGTGCTCAGCAGCAAGACGCCCAGAAAAACCAGGTTGAGCCCCAACGTTCGGAGCAGGATCCGATCGCCGTACGTCAGGATCCGCGGCTTCGTGTTTTTTTGCTTCGAGCGCCGCCACGCTGCAAACGCCTCCCACGCGAGCGGCAGGAGCGGGAAGAAGCAAAGCCCCGCGAGCAGGGCCGCCCACCGCGGCCCGTTCGAGTACGCCGCGAGCGACGAGGCCGCCCAGACGCCGGCGAGCGGCAACGCGATGACGAAAAGGACCCAGAGGATCCTGAGCAGGAAAACGAAAACGACGAGGGCCGGGCTCGACGTTTTGCGTTTGGGGGCGCCGTGCGACTTCATTTGCCCTTCGGAGCCGCGGGGGCCGGGCTCTTGCCCCCGCACCCGAGCCGCATCGCGAACGATTTCGTGCCCGCCGTGTACACCACCCAGACGGTATTCGCGTCCGCGGCCGCGGCGGAGATCTCGAGCACCTGCCCCGGATACGCCGCCACCTCCTGCGCTTCGATCGCCCCGCTACCGCCCAGCGTCGCGATTTCCAGCACCTGCGGCGATCCCGGCTCCTTCGCCTCCGGCCGCGCGTACACCACGATCGCCTCCCCGCACGCGGAGGCCGCCGCGACGGGCGCGTTGTCCATGCCGTTCGGATAATCGAGCGTCTTGATCTTCGCCTTCCCGTTCCAGTCGACGAGAATGTCATGGAGGGCAAAACCCTTCTCCGTGGCGAGCGGCAAGAGCCCCGCGGCCGCGTTGCCCGAGCGCACCGCGACGAGCTCGGCATATCCCTCCGGCGGCCCACCCACGAAGACCACGTCGTCCGCCGCGATCGCCGTCGTTTTCTCGCGGACCTCGAAGCGCCGCGCGTGCACCGGCGTCATCGCCTGCCGCGCGTCGAGCCACATCGCGATCACCTGCCCCTCGCCGACCGGAACGAGCGAGAGCGACGTCGCCCCCGATCCCTCGGGCGAAAGATCCAGCACGCCGCCCCCCTCGACCCACAATCGCCCGTGCCGCTCCGCGTTTCGCGCATTCGGCGTCGCCAGATACCCCACGGCGTCGCGCCCGCCCGTGCGTAACGCCGACGGGCTCGTCCCCGCCACCGCGTCATTCGCGATGGTCTCCGGCGGACCGAGTTTTCCCTCGGCGTCGAGCGTGCTCCGGATGAGCCCTCGCCCTTCGACCCAGTAAGCGTGGATCGGCCCCGTGCCGTCCTCGGCGACGGCCACCTTTCCGCGTGGCCATTTGCGCGCGCGCTCCGGCTCGCTCGGCCCTTGCGCCGGGCCGTCGGGCCCGAAGAGGCTCACCTGCGCGGCATTGCCCGACAGCCGCCAGATCACGCCCTTCGAGAACACCGTCGCCGCGCCGCCCACTGCGATCGGCTGCTCGGGCCCGTCGATGAGGAATCGCGCGCCGGTCTTGTTTTTGTGTTTCTTCTTTTTGCTCCCGCCCGCGCTGCCCGCGAGCGCGCCCCCCGGCGCGGCCGATCCCCCGGGCGCGGCCGATCCCGCCGGCGCTTCGTCCTCGTCCGGATCCACGCTCGGCGCCGCGAGGGACTCGGTGTTCGCCGTCGGCGACGCCGCTGGCAACGCCGGTTTGTCCTTTTTCGGCGGAGGGCGCCTGCACCCCGCGCTGGGCAGAACGAGCGCCACGAAAACGAGCCCCGCGAGCGCCCTTCGCGCGAAAGCCATCACGCCCCTCCGAGATGTCGCCACGATCCTCAAGGACAAACCACCTCGGCCGGCACCGCCTCGCTCCGGAGCCACGCTTGTGCGCACGCCGAGGCGTCATACCCGCCGACGGATTTCACCACGTCGAGCAGATCCTGGAAACGCGCGGCCTTGCCCTTGTATTTAGCGAAAAACGCCTTGAGCGACGTGTCGAGGATTGTTTTCGTCATCTTCCCTTCGAGCGCCCGGAAGAAAAACGCGCCCTTCATGTACGCGATGTCCCCGAAGAGCTGGTCGTTCAGGATATCGACCTCGCCGCAGCCCTGGGGCCAGGCGATCTTCGGCGCCGAGCCGGCCATCGCTGCATTCAGGCGATTCTGGTAGTGGGTCCAGACCTTCTGCCCCTCGTCCACGCCCATCACCTGCGTGATCGCGCGGGCCTCGAGGTAACTCACGGTGCCCTCGGAGAGCACGAAGTCCTCCCAGCACGCCGTGCGCACGCCGCCGCCGAACCAGCCGTGCGCCGCCTCGTGCGCCTGGATCCACGGATCACCCATGGCAATCGTCGAGACGTGCCAGAGCGGGTGGTGCTCCATGCCTCCATACGCGCCGGGCCCCCAGTCCGTCGCAATGACGCCCGCTTCCTTCCCGAATGGATACGAGCCGTACGTCAGCTCGTAAAAGTCCATCAACTGGGTCAGCATCGCGGTCCCTTTTTGCGCGTCCGCCTCGCCTCCCGGCAGGTAATGGGCCACGAGGTGCGTCCCGAGCGTCGTCGTCCCGACGTCGAGCGAGGTATAGCTGCC
>JANMGF010000478.1:0-1498 GCA_031374535.1 Polyangium sp. (in: bacteria) | reverse complement strand
GAAGGCGCCGAGACGCATGGCCTCGACGGCGCTCTCGATCGTGCCGTACGCGGTCATCACGATGACCTCGGTCATCGCGTGCGTTTCCTTGACCGCACGGAGCACGCCGATGCCGTCGTTGCCGCCCATGCGCAGGTCCGTCAAGACGAGGTCGTACGCGCCTTTCGAGCCGCGATCCGCGCCCTCTTTGCCGTCGCTCGCCTCGTCGACCTCGTAGCCCGCGCTTCGCAACATCATCGCGAGCGTCGTGCGCATGTTGCGCTGATCATCGACGACGAGAATCTTCCCCATACGTTCCCCCGGCCGCCGTATCGGGGCCTGTGCATGCTGTGCGTGCAGCATGTCGCGCGGACGGCCACGGGTGCGGCTCTGCGCGATCCTATCTTCGCGCTGTTTGGCTTGCTCGTCAGCCCTAGCCGTTCGAGAGCTGCCGCGAAAGGTAGAGCGGCTCGCCGAGCTTCTGGATCAGGTCGAGCTGGGTCTCGAGCCAGTCGATGTGCTCCTCCTCGCCGGCCAGGATGTTCCGGAGAAGGGTCTCGCTCTGGTGGTCGCCCTTGTCGCGGCACAGCGTGATGAAGCCGTTGAGGCGGGCGACGGCCGCGTATTCGAGGTCGAGGTCGCTCTTGAATTGCTCGGGCACGGTCTGGCCGATGGTGAGCTTGTCGAGGCGTTGCAGGTTCGGGAGCCCTTCGAGAAAAAGGATCCGCTGCATGATCGCCTCGGCGTGGCGCATCTCGTCGATGGACTCGCTCCGGCTACGCGTGCCGAGCGCGAGGTATCCCCAGTTCTCGCACATCTTGGCGTGCATGAAATACTGGTTGATCGCCACGAGCTCGGCGGCGAGCACCTCGTTCAGCGCGTGGATGACGTCTCTGTCGCCCTTCATCGAAGACCTCTAGCGGCAAGGGTTTCGGTTGCGCCGACGATACGGGCACCGCGTTGTCCGCCTAGCACGCTATCGGAAAAAAGGGCAGCACCGTGAGGGAGTTCGAAGGGAAAGACCATCCTCTACGCGACGAACGTCATCGCGCACACGTAACGTGGAAGATGGCAAACCCAGGACCGGCCCCGAAGGACCGGAACGTATCAAGCAGCGGAAGAGGCGGACCGGAGCATACGAAGCCGACGCACACCACAACTCGGCGTGGTGTCGGCCCCGTCGGTGGAGACCGGTTCGGTTCCCTCGACGAGGGCCACGACGGTCGCTCGACACGAGCCGCATCGCGTGCCGGCGCGCGTCTTTTCCATGACTTCAGAGGCTGTCGAGGCACCGCTGCCCACGACTTCCCTGATTTCCTGCTCCGAAACCGCCTCACAGATGCAGACGTACATACTTGCTGATCCGACCGTCCGGCGTCCTGTTGCTGTTGAGAATAGCTTTCAACTTCAACACGTCAACCCCAGAAGCAAGGATCGGCTGTCCGTTCCAGGCGGAGAATTGACGGTGGGACTACATGGCCAGGCCACCGTCGACGTCGATGGTGCGGCCGTTGAAGTA
>JANMGF010000418.1:0-4204 GCA_031374535.1 Polyangium sp. (in: bacteria) | reverse complement strand
GTGCGCAAGACAGCCGGCGGCGACAAGCCTCGATCGAGCCGGTAGGCGTACACCACGAGATCCGGCTGCTCCGCCTTCACGCGCCGGATGTACTCGGGCGTCACGATCAGGTGCATCGCGATGAGCTTGGCCGGTTTGCCCTCGAGCGAATTTTTGTAATACGACGCCGCGCTCACCATCGACGAGCCCGTCGCGCCCATCGGATCGGGGAACAGCACATAGCGGTCCGTCACGTCACGCCCGATCTTCGCGTCGTGCCACGTCGCGCCGATGACCTCGCCCTTGGCGTTCGTCTGCCGGCTCATGAACAGGTGGTCTTGCCGCACGAGGTTCGGGTCGAGGACCTCGTTCATGAGCTCGTAGACCACCTGCGAGGGCATCGTCCCCGCCCGCGCGATGCCCACCGTGACGGCCTTCGTCATCCGGGAGAGCGCGGTCCCGCGGTAGACGGCTTCCGGGTGCGAGACGGCCATCCGCGTGGGGACGTCCACGCGGGCCCGGGGGAACTCCGTCGCCAGCACGACGCGGGCCAGCATCTCGTAGAGCAAGCGGACCAGCCGCCCCATGTCCGGCTGGCCGGTGTCTGGCGAGCAGGCGCGCGTCAACAGGGTCCAGGCGAAGGGGTCGTCGATCAGATGGATCCCAGGCCCGTAACGGTGGGGAATCTCGGCGGCCCGGAACCGACTCTCGGCGTAGGCGGTGTCGACCATCATTTTTCTGTTACACTACCTGGCCCGGTGCGGGGTATTCCTACGCGCGCCGGAGGGTTTCCGGCGCAAGGGGTCGGCACTGGACGTCGCTGGAAAGCCTTTCCGGGCGTTCCCACGTGCGAGACCCGCGAGACGGAGGGTAGGTTCGGTGGACAGCGACCTGGCCGAATCGGTTGCGACGCTCAGAGACATTTTCGTCAGGCGAGGCATCCCCGTGAGCTTCGGCAAGGCGGAGCCTGCTGCGATCGATGAGCTGCGCAAGACCTTCAGGATCCCTGCGCGTTATCGCTCGTTCCTCGCGGGGGCCGATCCGACCGACGTGGAGAGCGTCACGCCGGTCGAGCGCGTGCGCCTCTTTCCGTCGCACAAGCTCGCGGGCGAGCAGACGCTCGGCGGCAAGCGCACGGACGAGATCCCGCACTGGCGCAAGAACTGGGTGATCGTCGCGCGCAGCGCGCTCCTCGGTGACCCGTACTTCCTGGACACGGGCAAGCCGGACGCCGAAGGCGACTGCCCCGTCTACACGTGCATGATCGGCACCGACACGATCAAGCCCGAGCTCTGCGCGTCGAGCTTCGAGCAGTTCCTTCGGATCCTCGCGACCAGCATGGAGGTCGCGACCGGGTTCGGGGATGCGCTCCTCGACGACGACGACGAGGCGATCTTCCGCGAGGCGCTCGCGCCGAAGATCAAGACGATCGATTCCGCAGCGCTGCGCGCCGGTCACTGGACCTAGGCGAGGGCGCTCCCCGACACGCCGCGTTCTTCCGGGATCACCTCACCCGGGGGCCCTGAAAACTGCGGCGTTCGGGCCCGATCGGGCCTATGTGCCGAAAAGAGAACGTGGTACGGCACGAGCTTCGGCTGCGATCCTTTTGATCGGTAGCCGTGCCCCGTTCCACGCATGATCCCGATCCACGTCGATGGCACTGAGACGTTCGAGGCGGCCCTCGCCCGCCTCGTCGCGCGTGGCGCCGACGATCTCGGCGCCGTCGAAGAAGACGTCCGCGCGATCGTGTCGGCCGTGCGCGCCGAGGGAGACGCCGCCGTCTTCCGTTACATCGAGCGCTTCGAACGCCGCCGCCCCGATCCCCTGGTGCTCCGCGGGTTCGACGGCGCTGCTGCGCTCGCGCGGCTCGACCCGGATCTCCGGACGGCGCTCGAGCTCGCGGCGACACGCATCACGCGGTACCACGAGCACCAGCGCGAATACGGCTTCCGGTACGAGGAAGACGGCATCGTGCTCGGCATGCGCGTGCGTCCTCTCGCGCGGGTCGGCGTGTACGCGCCCGGGGGCAAGGCTCGGTATCCCTCCAGCGTGCTCATGACGGCGATCCCCGCGCGTGTCGCCGGCTGCCGCGACATCGTGCTCGCCACGCCCGCGCCCGACGATCGTTTGCTCGCGGCGGCGCACCTCTCCGGCGTCACCAGCATCCTCGACGCGGGCGGCGCGCAGGCCATCGCCGCGCTCGCGTACGGCACCGCGAGCTTGCCGCGCGTCGACAAGATCGTTGGACCTGGAAACATCTACGTCGCGTGCGCCAAGAAGCTCGTCTACGGCGACGTCGACATCGACGGGATCGCCGGACCGAGCGAGATCCTCGCCCTCGCCGACGACGCGGCCGATCCCGGCGTCGTCGCCGCGGATCTGCTCTCGCAAGCCGAGCACGACGAGGCCGCCTGGTGTGTCCTCGTCACGACCTCACGCGCGCTCGCGGAGGCCGTCGTCGCCGAGCTTGGACCCCAACTCGCGGGGCTCTCGCGTGACTCCATCGCGGGCACCTCCATGCGCACGCGTGGCGTCGCGCTCGTCGTCCCCACGCTCGCGCGTATGGCCGAGATCGCCTCGCTCGTCGCCGGGGAACACGTCTCGTACCACGTGGCCGATCCCGAGGCGCTCTTCGACGTCGTCGAGGGCGGGGGCGCCGCGCTCCTCGGCGGCATGACGCCCGTCGCGGCGGGCGACTACCTCGCGGGCCCCTCGCATGTCCTTCCCACCGGCGGCGCGTCGAGGTTCGGCTCTCCGCTGGGTGTTTACGACTTCGTCGTGCGCGCGAGCATCATGCGGTACGCGGACGCGGCCTTGCTCCGCGACGGCCCCCACATCGCCAACTTTGCCCGTGCCGAGGGCCTCGATGCGCACGCGCGTGCGGTCGAGATCCGCATGGAGCGCCTCGGTCGTCCCCGCGGATCCGGGGCGGGGGGCTGTTAGCGGGCTCGTGTCAGACCTTTAACGGGGATCCGGGAGGGGCCCCGTGCTTCGAATGAAAGTGCTTGGAATTCATTGGGAATTAATCGTGGCATCAATCGTGCTTTCAGCCCTGCGGACCGGGTACGTACCCGCGCGCGTGGGCTTTTTGCGGGCTTCGGATCGGCAGTGCAAGGAGGACCTTCGATGAGATGGATGAGGTTACGGGTCGCCTTCGTGGCCACCCTCGGGCTCCTCGCGGGTGGGGCGCTCGGGTGCGCCGAGGAGCGAGACCCCATCAACCGCGTGCAGGCCAACGCCCTGGCGAAGTCGTTCTTCGTCGGCGATGACCTGCACAACGACGCGGACAACCCCGAGTTCTGGACGCAGGGCACGGTGGTCGACGTCGGCTTCGGCGCGGCGCAGGACGGGCTCTTCACGTCCACCTATGCGCAGCCCGTCGCGCGCCTCAAGTGGCAGGTCACCGAGGACCTCCTGATCGGGCGCTTGAGCTACGAGCGCATCCAGGACTCCGACGGCAAGGCAGGCGTCGGCAAGTCGACCGGGGAGGGCGTGATCGTCGTCGCGTACCCCATCCAGTCGCACTTCGACATCCGGTACGAGTACAACCCGACGACCGGCGAGGAGCTCAACGTCCTCGTCGAGAACAGCTCCGACAAGCCCTGGTACGACCGCGAGTATTTCCGCGTCGACTGGAGCCGGAACCTCAACGTCGACTCGTACGACTTCGACACGCTCTCGATGCTCGGCGTCTACGGCGGCGTCGAGTACGAGCCGATGGACTACTACGTCAGCGATCCGAACCACGCCGACGCCCCGCACTTCGATCCCGAGACGGGTTACTTCGACGTCACGAACAAGGCCTTCGCGAAGCCGAAGATGATCGACCTCAGCCACCTCGGCTGGGGCATCGACAAGTTCCCCGCCTGCTACCTCGACAACGACTTCTTCGGCGGCTCGGCGCCCTCCGGCACCTGCAACCCTGTCGAGCTCACGGTCCGCCAGTCCTTCCGCCGCGTCGTCGATCGCGACTACGAACCGGTCAACTGGGACGGCAAGCGCTTCACCGCGTACGGCGCGTTCACCGTCGATCGCTCCGGGTATGCCCGCAACTACGGCATGAGCGACGACAAGTGGTACCGCTTCATCTCGCGGTACAACATCTGGGATCGCAGCCACTACTACGCGGACCCCCAGAAGATGGAGGGCGCGATCGAGTGCTTCGTGCCCGGCAAGACGCCCACCGGCGAGAACCCGCACCGCGACGGCGACGGCAACGGCACCG
>JANMGF010000393.1:0-6792 GCA_031374535.1 Polyangium sp. (in: bacteria) | reverse complement strand
CGGTGGCGTTCCAGGCCCTCGCGCCGGGGATGCGCGCGTGGACGGACGGCGCCGGGGCCTGGGTGGCGCACGTGGATACGGGCGAGGCCTGGATCTCCGTGGGCTCGCCGCTCTGCGCGCCCGAGGACGTGGGGCGCGTGGCGCGTGGCTTCGTGAAGTCCGCGCGTGAGGCGGGGCGGCGCGCTGGGTTCTGCGCCGTCGAGGACTTTCCGCGCGACGCGTTTTTTGCTCGCGTGCCCCTCGGCCAGCAGCCGATATGGGATCCGCGGCAATGGGAGCGTATCCTCGCCGGGCGGCGGCGCCTTCGCGAGCAGATCCGGCGCGCGTATGCCAAGGGCGTGCGGGCACGCGTGGTACCAAAGGAGGAGATCGAGGGCCCGCTCCGGCCCTCGATCGCGGCGCTCTCGACCCATTGGCTCGAGAGGAGGCGCGGCGGGCCGCTCGGCTTCTTGCTGGCGGTGGAGCTCTTCTACAGGCCCTCGGAGCGGCTTTACATCGTCGCCGAGCGGGGCGCCGAGGTGGTCGCGCTGCTCGCCGCGGTGCCGGTGCCGGGCCGAGGCGGCTGGTATCTGGAAGACATCCTGCGGACGGACGTGGCGCCGAATGGAACGGTGGAAATGCTCGTGGACGTGGCGATGCGGCGGCTCGCGGACGAGGGCTCTGGTCGCGTGACGATGGGGCTCGTCCCGCTCACGGGCCCCTTGCCGCCCGCGCTCCGGATGTTGCGGCGGATCGGGCGAAGGTTTTACGATTTCGACGGCCTGCACGCGTTCCGGAGCCGCCTCGCCCCGCAGGCGTGGGAGCCGGTCTGGCTCACCCATCCGCGGAGCACGCGTGGGCTCGTCTCGTTGTGGGACGTGGCCTCGGCGCTCACGGGCGGGCACCCGTTTCGTTTCGCGCGGCGGGCATGGCTCGGGGTTCATCGTCGGCCTCACGACGCGCGCTCCTCCGGTATGCCCGCGGGCGGCGTTTCCGGCGGCGCGTCGACCGAATCATCGCCGAGCACGTCCTCCACGTAGGCCCGCTTCGTCACGACGAGGCTCGTCGCGAAGAACCGCGGATAGATTTTCGTCAGGGTGTCCCCGAAGCCGCGTGGCACCTCCACGAGCAAAAATGCGAGGCCCATCGAGCTCGCGACGAGGAGCCCAGGGACGAACCAGAGGCTCGAGCGAACGTCCTGGAGCGTCTTGCGGAGGTGCATGAAAGGAAGCATCGGTGCACGGATCGGGCCGTCCCCGACCTGGTACGAATTCCGCAAGGACGCGATGCATCACGCGCATGGACGAACTGAACACCATGAGGGCGTCGCTGGAACGGTTCTTCGCGACCGTCATCCATCGGCTCCCCTTCGTCGCGGCCGGGCTCGTCTGCGTAATCGTGGGGGCGCTGATCGCGCGGCTCGCGCGGGTTGCCGTCACGCGTGGGGGTCGTCGCGCCCGGCTCGATCCGGCCTTCGTCGGCCTCATCGCTCGTATCACCTCCGCTGCGATCATGCTGGGCGCGTTCGCCGTCGCGAGCGTCATCATTTTCCCCTCGCTGCGCTGGCGTGATCTCGTGACCGGGCTCGGGATCAGCTCGGTCGCCATTGGATTCGCGCTGAAGGACATCCTCCAGAACTTCGTCGCCGGGGTGCTCCTGCTCTGGCGCCGCCCGTTTCGCATTGGCGATCAGATTCGCACGGGCGAATACGAGGGCACGGTCGAGGACATCGACGTCCGCGCGACCCGGATCCGGACGTACGACAACGAGCTCGTGGTGGTGCCGAACGGCGAGGTTTATACGCGGGGCATGATCGTGCGCACCGCATTCGGACATCGTCGGGTGCGCCTCGGGGTGAGCATCAGTTATTTCGACGACATCAACGCGGACCGCGAGGTGATCCGGGCCGCGCTCTCGCGCACCGAGGGCGTCATGGCCGAGCCGGCGCCGTGGGTGTACGTCGAGACGCTCGGGGCCACGAACGTGGAAATGTCCGTGCATTTCTGGGTCGACGCGCCCCAGGCGAACGTGCTCCGCGTGCTCGATCGTGTCGCGACGTCCGTGAAGATGGCCCTCGATACGGCGGGCGCCGACGCGACGTTCCCGCGCACCGTCGTGCTCATGGATCCGATGGGGACGACCGGGGAGGCCGCGCAGCCGACGCCGAAATCGAACCGCCGGTCGCGCCGCGCGATGGGCTGAAGGCCCTCGACGCTCCAGGGTGTCGCGGCGCCGTCCGAGCGACGCTGATCCGGCCCCGCGCTACCCGCCGCCACGGGCGCAAGGCTCCGTCGAGACGACGAGCTTCCACTGCGCGCCCTCCTCGATCACGAGCCTTTTCTCGCGGTAAGCCGTCAAGGCACGCAGCACGGCCACCATGGATTCGGATTCCTTCGTCGGCTTGTGCGACCCGCCCACGGGCGCTTGCACGCATGCGTGTAATCCATCCGCCGCGTCCAGGTGACGGAGCGTATCGAGCGCCGAAGGCAGCCACTTCGTCACGTCCGCAGGCTCCGCGACGAGGGGGTCGGCGGAGATCGCGACGTCCCGCACCACGACCTCACTCCCCAAGCGCCGCGTGAGGTCCGCCCCGAGCAGCGCGGAGCCGACGTCGCCCAGCAGAGGTCCGAGGTGGACCACCTCCAGGAGTATCGGCGCGCCCTTGGGAAAAACGACGCGCACGGCGAGGAGCGACCCCGCCACGGAGGGCCACGCGTCGTCGAGCGCATGCGCGAGGTCGACGCGGGCATCGTCGAGCGGCGGGCTCTTCGGCGCGACGACCACGGGCACCTTCGACGCCTCGATCTGGGCGGTCACCGCATCGAGCGCGCCCGCGTCCGGGACCGCGAGCACTTGCACCTTGGGCGTCACGCCGGCGAATGCCGCGATCCCGCTCGTCAGCTCCTCCTGGAGCCTCGCCGCGTCCTCCGCGCGCCCGAGCGTCACGAGCCGGACCACGACGGCGTCACGCTCCACCGTGAGGCTGGATCGGACGGTATTTTCGGGCAGCGCGCCGAGCATGCGCTGGATCCGGGCTCGCACCCGCACTTGCCACGTCACCAGCGCGAGCGCCTCCCGCAGGGGCACGTAAACGCTCGCGACGAGGAGCAGGGGCATGAGCACGCGCAGGAGCGAGCCGTACTTCAGGCCAAACACGAACCGCAACGCGCGGGCCATTCTGCGGATCGGCCCCTTTTCCTCTCGGTCGAGCTCGACGCGCTCGCTCGCCGCGGCGCTCGCGCGGCTATACCCCAGGCTCAGGAAGCAGAGGACCGCGAAGAGGAGGATCGCGCAGAGGTTGGCGGTGAAGAGGAGCGCGGCGCCGCTCGAGATGGTTCGCGCACCGGCGCCGATACCGTATCCCACGACGCAGAGCGGCGGGACGAGCGCGATACCAATGGCGGTCCCGGCGGCCGTCCCCGCGGTGTCGTTGCCGGGCCGGATCGTGGTATAAGCGGCGGCGATCGCGCACAGGATGGCGATCAGCAGATCGAGCGCCGTGGGCGCTGTACGCGCGGCGATCTCCGGCGTGACCTCCTGGAAGGGCAACGAGAGCGTGATGACCGCGGCGCTCGTGATGACGACCGCGACGCTCGCGAGCGTCCGCGCAAAGGAGCGCAGCACGAGGAGCGGGGATCCCACGGCGAGCCCCATTCCGAGCTCCACGATGGGGCCCATCAGGGGGGATATCAACATGGCCCCGATGACCACGGCGGTGCTGCCGAGGACGAGGCCGAGCGAGGCAATCCCCATCGCGAGCAGGAGCTTCAGCCAGTAACCCGCTGCCTCCCCGGGGCAACGCGAGAGCATCCCGCTCACCGTCGCCTCGCGATCGGCGGGCCCTATGCCGAGCGAGAGCGCGAGCCGATCCTGCAAGCCCGCGACGATACCCCAGGAGGAGGGAGACCCGGCCGGGGTCCTCGTGAGCCCCTGATTTTCTGTTTCGTTCATGGATGATCGAGCGGGACGGGGGAAGGAGAGGTTGGGCACGCGCTGGGGAGAGGTGATGGTCGATCCCCGCTAGAAAAGCACAGGCAATCGCTTCTTCGCGTGGAGCAGCAGCAACATCGTGCCCGGCTCGAGGTCCGCGCTCGGCACGGCGAGGCGCAAATTCGGGAGGCGGCGGAGGAGCGTCTCCACGGCGATCGCCGCTTCGAGCCGCGCCAGCGGGGCGCCGAGACAGAAATGGATCCCGTAGCCGAGCGCGATGTGTTTGTTTGGCTTTCGCCCGATGTCGAAGCGATCGGGATCGGGGAATCGCGATTCGTCCCGGTCGGCGGAGAGCAACGCCGCGACGACGAGGTCACCCCGCCGGATCGTCTGGCCGCGCATTTCCAGGTCCTCGAGCGCGAAGCGGTAGGTCGTCGTCTCGACCGGCCCGCAATACCGCAACATCTCCTCCACGGCCGATTCGAGGAGCGAGGGATCAGAGGCGAGCCGCTCACGCGCTGAGGGGTGCTCCATCAGCGCGAGCATGCCATTCGTGATGAGGTTGACCGTGGTCTCGTGCCCCGCCACGAGCAGCAGGAAAAGCATTCCCACGAGCTCCTGCGTGCTCAAACGATCCCCGCCCTCCTCGGCCGTCACGAGCCCGCTCACGAGATCGCCGCTCGGCTCGACCCTGCGCCGCTCGATGAGGGCCATGAAGTACTGGAAGAACTCGAAGCCGGTGGCGCGGAGGTTCTCCATTTGATCCGGTGTCGTGACGGGCGTGAAGAGGGTCGAGGTCCAGCGGCGGAAATTGTCCTGATCCGAGGCGGGCACGCCGAGCAGCTCGGCGATCACCGTCACGGGCAGGGGATAGGAAAAGTCGGAGACGAGATCCATTTCGCCGCGAGATTGGACGGCGTCGACGAGCCCCTCGGCAATGGCGGCGATGCGCCCTCGCATCCCCTCGACGATGTTCGGCGTGAACGCCTTCGCCACGAGAGAACGCAGCCGCGTGTGGTCCGGCGGATCGGCGCTCAGCATGTGCTTGCCGAGCATCGCGAGCTCGTCGCTCACCTGGAAGTGAGCTTGCTCCTCGGCGCTGAATTTCGTGATATCTTTGCTGAGGCGTGGATCCCGCATCACGTCCACGCAATCGCCGTAACGCGTGATGAGCCAGAAGGGGAACTTCCGGTAGGGGTCGAGGATGCGGGTGACGGGCGTCTCGGCCCGGAGCCTTCGGTAGATGGGGTGAGGGTTCTTGCGTCCCTCGAGCGTGAACAGGGGGTGCGTGGGCTCGGTCATGGGGCGTATTCCTTCGTGGCCTTCGCGGCCGCGGCGTGCTCAACAGTGATTACCCGGATTTCGCGGATTCGACCATCGAGGTATGGAACGGCTCGACCTGGGTGACGGGGTGGCCATCGTCTTCAGCTCGTCCGCATCCTGACCGAGAGATCAATCAAGCTCCGCGCCGATCCGCCCCCGCCGAGGGCCTGGTTGATCCCGCGGCAAGCAGTCCAGCAGCGTTGGCACGAGGCAATCTCGGCCTGCTTTTCCTGGAGACGCCGGTAAAGCTCGCCGAGGCTCGCCTCGCGCACGTTGCCCACGCTCTCGTCGATACGTTCGATACACGGCGAGACGTTGCCCACGTGATCGATGTTGAACCCCGTCTTGCCCGCGCTGCATGTGGGCATCGGGCCCTCCGAGAGGAAATCGTCGAAACGCGCGAAGTAATCGCGGAAATATCGGAGATGGGAGTATTTTTCCCATAACGTCATGACGTGCTCGGTGACGCCCACGGGCGGCATCTTGTCGGGCCCCTCCTTGCCCCGGCGATACCCCGCGATCGAGAGGAGCGTCAGCTGATGGCCGACGCCGTGCGCCTCGCTTTGCCGGAGCAGCGCCTCCAGATCCCGCCAGTTGTCCTCCATGAGGACGGTCATCACGTGCACCTGTTTGCCCCCGCGCGGCGCCGTCTCGCGCAGGATGTCGACCGCCTTCCACGCCCGGTCCGTGGTCCCCGCGAGCCGCCGTTTGCCGTCGTGCCGCTCGGCCTCGGGGTAATCGATCGACACGTTTCCATGCACGAGCCCCGCGTCCCAGAGCGCCTTCGCCTTGTCCTCCGTGACGAACCAGCCATTCGTGAAGAGCGCGGTGATGTGTTTTTTCGAGAGGACCCGCACGATCTCCACGATGTCCGGCCGCGCGAGGGGCTCGCCGCCTTCGATCGAAAGGACAAACGTGCCGAGCTCGGCCAGCTCGTCGGCGATCCTTCGATACTCGCCCACGGAGATCTCTTTCTTCGGCGGCGCTGGGTTCGGCCAGAAATCGCAGAAGCTGCATTCCATGTTGCAGCGGTTCGTGACCTGGATCAGGCACGAAAAGGGCCGCCTTCGGAGGAGCGTCGCGGCGAACGTGGCCTCTTTTTTCCAGGTGGAAAAGCTCATCCGAACCTCCATCCGCCGGTCATCTGCTTGCCGAGCCGCGCCGTCGCGTCACGCACGATCGGGCCCACGTCGCGGTATTCGTCGAGGAGCGAGGCGATCCGGGAGACGACGTGATCGATCTCGGCCTCCGTCACCGTGAGCGGCGGCTCGAGCTTGAGGACGTTCCATTGCTGGCTCGCGGGCTGCGCGATGATCCCGTATTCGAGCAGCCGCACGCTGAGCCATTGACCGAAGATCCGACGCGAGACCGCCTCCACCACGGAAGGCAAGGCCCGGTGGAGGAGCCCGCCCTTTTCGGTGGGCCCAAGCTCGATGCCCACGAAAAGCCCACGGCCCCGCACCTCACGCACGAGCGGATGGCCCCCCATACGGTCCCGCAGCGCGCCCACGAGGCGTTCGCCCTTGTCGTGGCTCGCTTTCACGAGACCCTCCTCGTCGA
>JANMGF010000311.1:0-2572 GCA_031374535.1 Polyangium sp. (in: bacteria) | reverse complement strand
TCGCGCAGTTCTTCCGTTGTGGTCCAGGGCCTGCCCTGGTTCGGGTCGAGGGGCGAACAGCCCCCGCGGGGTCCGGGGCGGCGCCCCGGCGCGACGGCTTGCGATGAGACCCATGCTCAGCATCAGGGCCAGACCTGCACGAGACTTCTACGCCGGCTGCGGGCGCGCGGACGGCTCGCCCGATAGCCGGAAGAGCAACACGCCCGCCGCGACGAGGACCACGTCGCGGAGCACGGTCGCCATCGTCACCGGCCCGGATCCCTCGCCAAAACAGCCGCAGGTGATGTTCACCCCGCGCAGGACCACGGACGCCACGGCCACCGTGAACACCAGCATCAGCAGCGTCGAGGCCAGCGCGCCGGCGCGGAGCCAGGGGCGCGGGCCTGCGACGAGCGCGAGGCCGAGGGTGATCTCCGCGGTCGGGAGCGTGGCCGCGAGCAGCGGGGCGAGCTCGGGGAAGAGCTGGTAGTTGTGGATCTCCAGCGCAAAGGACGTCGGATCGAGGAACTTCAGCGCGCCGGCCGCGAGGAACATGCCGCCGAGGCCGAGGCGCAGGAGCCAGAGGAGCGCGGTCTTCAAGGCGAATGCTCCTTTCCGGAGGTGACCGAGCAGCCGGGGCAAGGGCCCGAGGCGCAAGCCAGGCCCTCCTGCTCCCAGGCTGCAAAGCCGCCGCGGAGGACACGGACCTCGGTCTTGAGGCCGCGGCGGCGCAAGGTCTCGGCGACCTCGGAGGCGGCCTCGGTGGACTCGCCGTACACCACGACCGTCTGCGCGTGCCGGATCTCCCCGAGCGCGATCTCGGCGCCGCTCGCGCTGGCGTCGCAGGGGAGGTGGATGGCGTCGGCGACGTGCCCGGCAGCGAAGCGCTCGGCGGTGCGGGTGTCGGCGAATAGGATGCCGGAGTGGCCACAAAGGCCCGAGGCTTCGAGCGGGGTCAACTCGACGACGGGGGCGTCGAGGGCCTCGGCGGCGGTGCACGCAGTCGGGGGCTCGAAGCCGAAGAGGGCCACGCCCGTCGGGCGCGCGGCGTTGATGCCGAGGCCGAGCGCGCTGCCCCCGAGGAGCAGCGCGGCTGCACGCAGGAGGAGAGGTCGATCGAGCCGAAAGGACATGGTTCCGCGAAGCTAGCGCGGGGGAGGCGGGAAGGCGAGGGAGGCGGGGGCGGAAGCGGCAAGTGGTAGGTTTCCCCCCGGAGGGACACGCGGATGCGCGTCCCACCGGGCTGGATGGGACCGAGCTAGATGTTCTTTTTCGCTTCGCTGATGGCGGTGCTGAAGTCGGCGATGCGCTGCGCGATCGTGCTCTTGACGGGCTCCAGGCTGTCGGCCGTCGCGGTGGCGAGGGCGTCGATGCTCTGGCGGACCGCTTGCGACTTTGCCGCGAGGTCATTCACGATGGTCGCGGAGCCTGCCTTCGAGAGTTTCCTCTCGAGCTTCGGCTTCAGGTCGGCGGCCTCTTTATCGAGAAGGGCGAGCTTCTTGTCGTTTTCGCTTTTGGCATCGAGGCGCGCCTTCGCGAGGGACGCGCTTGCTTCCGCCCGCTTCACGTTCGCTTCGCCCTGGGCCTCGTCGCTTTTCCTCGCGCCTTCGCGTGCGTTTTCGGCGTTCTCCTCGTCAGCCCTCTGCTGCACGGCGTCGGCCTTGGTTTTCACCTCCTCGTTGGCATAGGCCTTCTCCTCGTTCGCGTCGTGCTGGGCCGCGTCTGCGTCCTTCGCCTTGCTTTGCGGCGACGAACAACCAACGAATGCGAGGGCGCCGAGGATCAGGAACGTGCTTGTTTTCAACATGGGAATGCGATTTTCTTTAGGGTCAGCGAAGTTATTGTTATGGGGAACGAGGTGACAGGGTTCGCCTGTCATTCTTAGCGGTCGCGGATCGCGTGGTAGCCGACGAGCAGTACGATCGAGCCGACGGCGGCGACGAGGATACTCCAGAGGTTGAATCCGGTGATTCCCGTCGCTCCGAAGAGGTTGAACAGGAATCCACCGAGAAACGCACCAATGACGCCGAGCACGATATCGGCGAGGATCCCCCCGCCACTTTTGTTGACGAGTTTGTGACCGATGAAACCTGCAATCAGGCCCAGCGCGATCCATGCGAGGAACGACAATGTGTACTCCAGTTTCGTGGAGCATCGCCTTTGTGAGCGTTGTCCATCACGGGTTGGGCGAAGTTTCCGCTTCGCGATCGGGAGGCGAAAGCATCGAGGCTCGTCCACGTGCACCCCTGCACGGTCGCCTTGATTCACGTTTCGCAGTTCAAACCTAAGACCGCCTCGAGCGAGCGCAACAATTCCGTCGTAATATTTTTCAAATTTACGAACGTGGCCGCAGGATTTGGCAGGAAAAATCGGCGGCGGGGTCGGATGCGGCGACGGTTGCAGGAGGCGATCGACCCCACCCGCGCCCCTACGACGCCCCCTGCTTTCGCGCGAGGTTCCTCCGGATCTCCGCCGTCTCCGCGTTCGTCTGCTCCGTCAGCCTTTTGAGCAGCCGCGTCGACCACTCGACCAGCCTTTTGATCTCCTCCACGTCCGTCTTCTGCCGGATCGCGACATCTGCGAGCTTGCGGAC
>JANMGF010000277.1:0-4334 GCA_031374535.1 Polyangium sp. (in: bacteria) | reverse complement strand
GGGTTCGGGGTGAAACCCCGTCCGATCGATGGTACAAGGGGGGCCATGGAATTCGATACAGCCTCTGGCCGCGCCTTCCTCGAGCTTCCGGAGGGCTACACGCTCCCGGACGTCGACCACTTGATGCACGATGCGCGTGCGATCCTGCTCCACACGGTGAATCTTCGGACGGAGACGCGCGCGTCTGGGATCCAGATCTCGCCCGTGTGGGAGAACCGTGACGGGCAGGCTGCGCTCCGCGCGACGGTCGTGCCGGCCGAGATCGAAGCGCGACACTTCGAGGGAAAAGGCATGATGGCGCTCCGTGACCCGGAGGCGCTCACGATGATCGCCGACGCTGTCGAGATCCTCGCGGACGAGCCGGCCGTCGCCGCGCAGGCTCTCGTGATGACGGCGTCGGTCTGGATCAGCGAAGAGGCGCCGGTGCGTCCGCTCGGCCTCCCGTACAAGGGCCACTTCAAGCTCTTGACGCTCGTCATTGCGGACTTTTTGCGCAAGGTCGGCGCCGGCTTCAACGAGCTCGAGTGGCTCACGTCGATCGGGCTCTTGAGCGCCTACCACAACCCGGAGGAAGACCCGCCGGTCGAAGCAGTGCGCGCCGCTGCGCGCGAGAAGTTGTTGCGGTTGATCGCGGAAGAAGAAGCGTGGATGGCTGCGCTCGTGACGGAGGGCTGAAGCGAAACGCATGCGCAGACGACAAGCTCTCCAGATCGCAGCCGCCGCGGCGGCGCTCCCATGGGCGGGGTGTGGTGCCAGCTCTCCGAAGCCGGAAGCAGGGCAAACCACCTCGCCGTCAACGGCCTCTGGCAAGAACGCCGCACCCACCCCGGGGCCGACCACGCAGCCGAGCGCGGCTGAGACGCCCACCACGGTCGCCCGTCCGGAGCCCGCCCCGACGACGGCTCCCGAGCCCGCGGCGAAGCCGCCCGAACCATCCTATGCGAGGGTCCTTTGCAGGGTGGGGAAAAACCATGGTCACGTCTTCGTGGTGACGCTCGCCGACGTCATGGCGGGGGCTGAAAAGACCTACCCGATCGGGGGGACCTCGACGCATCCGCACGCGGTGACGCTCACTTCGGAGGATATGAAGACCCTTTTGAAGGGGGAGCTTCTGCGCACGAAGAGCACCCAGGGTCTCACGCATACGCACCGGGTGCACGTGCGGTGCGCGCCCGCGGAGGATCCGCCGGAGTGGGTGACCGTCTGCTCGGCCGAGTTCACCGGGAAAGACGAGCACGAGGTGGTGATCACCGCCGCCGACATGGCCTCCGGGACGGACAGGACCTACGATGTGCAAGGTCTCGCCGGGCATGTGCACAAGCTGACCGTGACCGCAGCGGACTTTCAGAAGCTGAAAAAGGAAGGGGCGGTCTCGATCCAGACCTCCAGGCAGGAGGAGGATTCCCACCTGCATGTGGTGATCATCCGGTATCGGCCTCCGAAACGTTCGGCCTGATCGACCCCGCAGCCATGGCGAAAGCTAGGAGCGCCGGGGCGGCCTCGCGGGTTCTTCCGCTCGTTGAACGGACGGACCCCTCGCGTTTCGCGCTCGATCGGGCCTCGTTGGGGCGGAGCTCGGCGTCGCGGGGGTGGGCGGGCCGCGGCGGTGGTCGGTCTGCGGGATTGACGCCGGGGCGTTTCGGGGCGCCGGCGTCACGCCTCGCATGCTCAGCCCCAGGTTCTCACGGCGCTTGCGCTCGTCGAAGTTGGCATCACCGATGAGCTCCAGCACCGACTCGGTGTCGGCGCGCCGCTCCGAGGGACGATAACGACCGGTCAGACGCGTCTCGGGCGTGAGCTGGCTGCAAGAATAAAGCTCCCACATCTCCTGCGCATAAGGCCGCGGCCGCCGGCTCGGCACGAAGCGCGAAAGAAATCGCTGGAGATTGTCGACGTCGCGCAGCAAGAGCTTGCGCGCGTTCTGATTGCTGGAGGCGTCCACGGACTGCGGGAAGTCGATGACCACCGGCCCGTCCGCCCCGAGGAGCACGTTGAAGTCGGAGAGGTCGCAATGAACGACCCCCGCGCACAACATCCGGATCACTTCTGCCAGCAATCGATCGAAGACCTGCACCGCCTCGTCCGGCGAGAGGCTCACCTCGGCGAGCCGCGGGGCTGGGCTGCCCTCGGCGTCGGTGATGAGCTCCATGATGAGCACGCCGTCGATGAAGTGGTAGGGCGTCGGGACCCGCACCCCCGCGCCGCGCAGGCGGTAGATCATGTCCACCTCGGTCGATCGCCAGGCGGCTTCGTCCTGCGCGCGCCCGTGGCTCGAGCGCTTGCTCATCGCTCGCTGGTCACGGCTGTTGCGCACCTTGCGCCCCTCGGTGTACTCCGCCCGGTTCTTGAAGGACCGGTTCTGCGCCTCTTTGTAGACCTTGGCCACCCGCAGCTCGCCGCCGGCGCGCACCAGGAAGACCTCCGCCTCTTTCCCGCTCATCAGGGGGCGCACGACCTCGTCGATGATCCCCTGGTCGGCCAGAGACGTGAGGCTGTTCGGAATTCGCATGTTGTGCTGGCTTCTCCCTCGATCCGCCCCTCCTCCTTGACGCAACCTGCGCGCCACTGCAATCACGGACCGTCATTTTGGACGCCCGCCCGGCCACGAGTGTTGGCAGCGGAGGAGGTCGCAAGGGGGTCGGCCGTGAGAAGCCCTACCCCCGGGATACGTTGAGCGGGGCCTCGCCGTGGGGTGGTCTCCGTTCTTGCCGCCCGTTTCGAAGCTACCGGCCGCGCCGCGAGAATCCAACCATTCGTGAACGGATCCGGTTAGGATGGCGAAAGCGGCTTCGCTTGGCGCGGGCCGCGACGCTTAGGAGGTAGGACGTGCAGATGTATTCGAATTCGCTTGGGCTCGCGGCCATGGTCGCGATCGGAGGGCTCGCCGTGATGGCGCCCGTTGCCGGATGTGGTGGCGACGCCGCGGTCACGTCCACGGGCGCGGGTGGCGCGGGTGGCGCGGGCGGCGGTGGTGGCGAGACGTGTGGCAACGCGGTCGTCGAGCGCGACGAGGCGTGTGACGACGGCAATGACGTGAGCGGCGACGGCTGCGAGACCGACTGCTCTTACACCTGCGACAACAAGGACCCTGCCACCGGCGACGCGAAATGCGATGACGCTGACCCCTGCAACGGCGCCGAGACCTGCAGCGAGACCCACGTCTGCGCGCCCGGGAAAAACGCGGACGACGGCTCGTCGTGTGGCGCGGCCAAGATCTGCATTGCGGGCGCCTGCCTCGACGACGTCTGCGGCGACGGCATCGTCGGCCCGAGCGACGAGTGCGACGACGCCAACATGGTGAACGGCGACGGCTGTGATTCCTGCAAGTTCAGCTGCGCCTCGGAGGACCCTGCGCGCGACTGCTCGGGGGAGGACCCGTGCGTCGGCACCACCTGCGACGACGCCACGCATACCTGCGGCAATCCCGTCGGCGCCGGCGAGGTCTGCGCGATGGCCTCCGTGTGCGTGAATGACGCCTGCTCCGCCATCGTGTGCGGCGACGGCGTCACCCATCCCGGTGAAGCCTGCGACGACGGCAATCTCATCGGCGGCGACGGCTGCGAAGCCGATTGCATGCTCCCCCCCACGGGGTCGGTCTGCGGCAATGGCGTCCGCGAAGCGCCCGAGCAATGCGACGACAGCAACGTGAAGAACCTCGACGGCTGCGATTCCGCGTGCAAGTTCGAGCAGGTCCAGCGCGCGACCTGGCTCAAGATGCAGTTCGGCACCGAAGCTTTCTGCCCGGCGAACCGCCTCGGCAGCGCCATCTCCGCCGCGGCGCAGGGCCAGCTCCAGACCTCGCTCGACGACGGCGTCCTCAACGGCTCGATCAACATCCTCTTGAAGACGCTCGGCCTGGGCGACCTCAGCGGCACCGGCGACCCGGCGGTCGAGATCGGCGTCATCAAAGGCACGCCCGTCCTCCCGATGGGCGCCATGTACAACGGCACGGCCGATCTCGATTGGTGGTACACGATCGACCCGCTCTCCATCGACGCGAACCGCGACCCGCTCGATAAGCTCATGGGCTTCATCTCCGCCAAGAAGCTCACCGCAGGCCCGGGCAACCTCTCGATCGGCATCAACTTCGCGGGCACGCCCGCGACGCTCAAGATGAGCAACGCACGGCTCACGGCATCCGTCGGCGCCGTGAGCACGCCCCTCACGTCGGCCGGCACGACGCCGGGCCACCTCGCCTCGGAGAACCTCGACCCGGCGCTCCAGAGTTATGCGAGCAATGGGGAACCGACCGATATGGACGCTGGCAAGCTCTGCGGCAACGTCGGCGTGGCCTCGCTCGACCAGGTCCCGGCCCCCGCCGCCCTCATCGTCGG
>JANMGF010000243.1:0-6949 GCA_031374535.1 Polyangium sp. (in: bacteria) | reverse complement strand
GGCGCATTTCGCACGGAATGCATTATTTGGATCGAGCGGCTCGCACGATTCGTCGCAGGACCCGCGCCGCGCGATGATGCCGCAGCTCTCGATGCCATTGGTTCCGACGTGCCCCGCGGCACAATCCCGCTGGAGGCTACGCGAATGCTCGGCGTTCGGGACGTATGCACAGGCATGCAGGTACGGCGTCGACGTAAAGAGGTTCCCCCAGAACGCCCCCTCCTCCGCCGGATACACGAACTTTTCGTCGATCCCCGCTTGCTTGATCGCTGCGTGGGCTCCGCGCAGGGAAATGGTGACCGTCACACCATACCAGTTGGTCCGTGCCGCGAGGCACGCCGACACCCAGCGCTGCCCCGTCGGATCGAGAGGCCCGGTCGCCCAGGACGGCGCGAGCCCGACCGCGCCGGTGTACGTCTCCAGCTGGATCTTATTTCTGGAATCGGTCCATGAAAACGAAAACGACTGGGACGCATCGAAGGCGCAGCTCACGGCATAGTGCAGGAACATCCTGGACAAACGGCCGGCCTCGCCCGGATCCTGGATCGCGGCGAGCGTGCTCGGGCTCAGCGTGAGCGGCGTGAGCGCGTTCGGATGGATCGCGTTCGGATGGATCGCGTTCGGTTGGATTGCGTTTGGATGGATCGCGTTGCCCTCGAGGAGGCGCATCTCGGCTTCCCCCTCGACGATCCCGTCTTCGTCCTCGAACGTTCCCAGAGCGTCCCCACAACCAACGAGCGTCCCCATGGTAATGACCATCGACGCGAACGTGATGCTTCGCATGATTCTACCCCCACCCCTTGCCCGACAATGGAAAAATTGATTTCGGAAGGAAAGACGGCGCTACTCTAGCACCGGAAAAGATAGCGAGGACCGAAAATGACAGATGGCTTCGCCGTCGACGGTGGCCGCCTCGGCTCCGTCTCCGACGAGCGGGTCATCTTCAGACGAAATCCGTCCGATCGCGAATACGGGGCTCTTTCGTCGCCATCGCTCGAAATGGCAGACAATCTAGAAATTCATGCTATTTTTTGAGCTATTGTAGACCGAGGAATACCTGGACGGACGCCGCGCGGGCATTCCTGGTCGAGGACGGAGTTGGGGGGGGTATGAGGAACGACAAGACCACGGAGCCTCGCGGGACGAGCAAGGACAGCAGGCCCTCGGTCCAGCTGGGAGCCGGGACGGTCGTCGGTGACTACGTGATCGAGGAGCTCACCTCGTCGGGTGGACACGGATCGGTGTATCGGGCGCGGCACCGCGCGGAGAAACGCCGCGTGGCCATGAAGGTGATGCACCCGGCGCTCATGGCGATCCCACGCATGGCCGAGCGATTCGTGCGGGAAGTGGAGGTCATCCAGCGCCTCCGTCACCCGAACATCGTCGAGGTCCACGAGCTCGGGACGATGCCCGACGGCACGCCGTTTTACGTGATGGAGTACCTCGAAGGCGCGACGCTGCGCACCCACCTCGCGTCGCGCGGCAGGCTCTCGTCCGAGGAGGCCCTCGCCGTCCTCGAGCCCGTCTGCGCCGCGCTCACGGCCGCGCACGAGGCCGGCATCGTTCACAGGGACGTCAAGTCGAGCAACATCATGATCTGCGACGGACCCCCTCGCGTCGTGAAGCTCCTCGATTTCGGGATCGCCAAGCTCCTCGCCCCCGAGCCAGGCAAGGCCGGGCTCACGTCGACCGGGCAGCAGCTCGGCACGCCCTCGATCATGGCGCCCGAGCAGATCCTTTGTGGTTCCATCGATGCGCGCACGGACATCTACGCGCTCGGCGCGCTCCTGCACGTCCTCGTCACGGGGCGCCCGCCCTTCGAGTCGACCGTGCCCGGCGACCTCGTCGAGCAACACCTCGCAGCGCCTCCGCCGCGCCCGAGCCAGCGCGCCCCCGTCAGCCCGGCGCTCGACGCGATCGTGGTCAAATGCCTCGACAAGAAGCCCGAGCGGAGGTTCGAGTCCGTCGGCGCGTTCCTCGACGCGCTCCGCGAGGCGGTGCACGCCGGGAAATCGGAGGAGCCGCCCCGCGCCGAGACCGAACGGCGCGCGGTGGGCATTCACGTCGACCTGCGTTTTCCCGAGGGTGCGGACGAGTCCGATGAAGAGCTCGTCGTCGCGCTCGCCAATAGCCTCGAGCGCGCGGAGGAGTGCATGCGCTCGGGGGGTTTTTTGCTCGCCACCGTGACGAGCACGCAGATCCTCGGCGTTCGTTTGCTCTCCGGCGAATCGGCGTACGAAAAAAACGAGCGCCGCTCTGCCGTGCAGTTTGCCTTGACGCTCCACGCGGCCCTGCAGCAGCACGACGAAGGCGCGAGCGCCGTGCACGCGAACGTGGCGATCCACGTGGACGCGGTGAACGTGCGCCTCGCGGCCGAAATGGACATCGCCTCCGGCAACCTCGCGCGCACGGAGGCGTGGACGCCGCGGGAAAGCGTGGACGGGCTCGCGGCGACGGCGGCGGCCATCGAGGGCCTGATCGAGGGCCTGAACGGCTTCTTTCTCGAGCCAGGCCCCGGCGAATCGACCCTCGTGCGGCGGGCCGCCACGCGCCGCTCGAAGCCCTCGCTCACGATGGTCTCGGGTCAGGGACCGCCGCGCTCTTGAGCCGGCCGCTCCGGCAATCGGAGCGAATGCCGGGACGGGAGCCTCCAGTCGATCTCGGGCTCTCCGATCGAGCGCAGCGCCGCGTTGATCGCGGAGAAGGGCCTGCTGCCGAAGAAACTCTTCGCCGAGAGCGGCGAGGGGTGGGCCGCCTTGACGATCGGGTGCCTCGACGTATCCACGAGCCGCGCCTTTTTCTGCGCGTGCGCCCCGAACAACGCGAAGACGAGCGGCTCCTTGCGCGCCGAGAGGGCTGCGATCACGGCGTCGGTGAACGTCTCCCACCCCTTGCCGCGATGCGATCCCGCCTCGCCGGCGCGCACCGTCAGGAGGGTGTTCAGGAGGAGCACGCCCTGATCGGCCCAGGGCTCGAGGCAGCCGTGATCGGGCACCTCGAAGCCGGGGATGTCGTTCGTAAGCTCGCGGAACATGTTGGCGAGCGAGGGCGGCGTCCGTTCGGAGAGACAAACCGAAAAGCAAAGCCCGTGCGCCTGCCCCTCGCCGATGTATGGATCCTGGCCGAGCAGGACCACGCGGACGGCGTCGAACGGCGTCTTCTTGAATGCGTTCCACATGTCGTTTTCGGGCGGGAAAACCACGTGGTTTTTCCTTTCCTCGTCGACGAACGCAGAGAGCTCGGCGAAAGAGGGGCGCGAGAACTCACCCGCGAGGATCTTCTGCCAGGAGCGGGGCAAATCGACTTTCATGGCGTGGACTCGTCGTATCGTAGGCCCGGGTGGGGGGTTTGGCTAGATGGAACCGTCGTCCGTCCCACCGTCGTCTTGCCGAAGGGGCCCGCCGTCTGGTAGCATGCCCGGCTTATGCAGGCGAATTCAGCTTTCTTCACCGCGTTTTTCCTTGCAGCCGTCCTCACCACCGCCGGCTGTGGCGGAGACGAGCCGAGCAGCTCGGGTTTGCCCACGGGATCGGGCGGGTCCGGGGGTGCGGGCGGGTCCGGGGGCTCCGGGGGCGCAGGTGGATCCGGGGGCGCCGCGCAAAACGAAGCGCTCGCCACGTTGAACGGGTATCTGCTCGGCGATTTCGACAATGCGGCGCAACACGCGATGGGTTTTTCCAAGGAGGTCGAGCGTCATGTGTGCCCGATTCCGGGCCGGGAAGGCGACCCTTCGGTGCTCTGGCTCTACGTCGAACACGTGGAGGTCCTGCCCGACGGCCAGCGTGACGCTTATTTCACGCGGGTGAACGAGATCCGCGAGGTTTTGGGCCAGCCGGTCTCGCGCGCCTATCGTTTCGCCGCGGGCCATCCCCTCGCGACGAGCGCATTCCAGTTCAACGGCGAGCGGGACGGCTGCCTGATGCCGGACGTCTTGCAAGCCATCATGGACGCCGACCTCGAATACCGCGAGGGGTGCGACGTGACGTTCGTGAAGGCCAATGACGAGTTTCAGGCGAGCACGCCGGACGGGACGTGCCTGATCCCCGGCGGAACCATCAAGACGAACGCCACCGTCTTCGCCGATGGCATGGACGTCACCGACGTGGCCACCATTTCGGGGCAACAAACCGGGGATACCTACGAGTTTCGTCGGCTCGTGATGCCCTGAGCGCGTGTTCCATGGCGAAGGGCGACGAACGCGCGGCGATGGTATCGCGAACGGCGCCATCCTTGCCGAAACATCGAGCCCTCCGCTAGCATGGTCCTCCCCCGCGATCCGCAAAGGCGATGCCCAAGCTCAAAGCCCTGCTCGACAACCTCCTCCGCCCCGACGTCAGCGAGGTCGCCCTCGCCACCGGCCGAAACCCCTGCGCCAAGATCGGCGGCGTCTACGAGATCGTCGACCGAACGATCCTCACGACGGACGACATCCTGGAGATGCTCGTCACGGCCGGAGGCAGCCGGCACGTGGACACCCTCGGCCCCAAGCCAGTGCAGTGGGGTTGCCGCGTGGAGGGCATCGGCACGATCGCCATCGCTGCCGTGCGGAACACGAACGCCGTGCAAGCGCGCGTCACGCGGATCGCCCAGGAGCAGGCGCGAATGCCCGCGCCCATGCCCGTGCCCGCGACGCCCATGCCCGTGCCCGTGATCGCGGCGCCGGCCATCGCGCCTTCGCCCACCTTCGAGCTCGATCTTGATGAAAGGCCGCCCGCGCCCCCCGCGTCACCCCCGCCGCCCGCGCTCAAGGATCCTCCTCGCAATCGTAACCATTTCGCCCTCACCCTCGACGACCCGGCCGATCCGACGTTGCTCGCGGCCGCGGCGGCCGCCGCCCATTTCGCGACGGGCGCGCTCGACGACATCCTGCTCACGGCGCGCTCGGAGGGCGCGAGTGATCTGCACATCGTCGCGGGCAGGCCGGCGCTCTTTCGCATCGGGGGCAAGCTCGTCCCGCGCGGCCCGGTCGTCGAGCCGCAAGCCCTCGAGCGTATGCTTTTGCCGCGGATCCCCGAGCGTTTGCGCGCCCAGCTCGCGCTCGACGGCTCCACGGACTTCGCGCTCGACGACCGTCGCATCGGCCGATCGCGCGTCAACGTCACGCGCCAGCGCACGGGGCTGAAGGCTTCGTTCCGCTTGATCTCGCGGGAGATCCCGATCCTCGCCGAGCTCGGTTTGCCCGACGCCATCGCGCTCGCGACGCGCCACCACCAGGGCCTCATCGTGATCACCGGCCCGACGGGGCACGGCAAAACGACGACCCTCGCCGCCCTCGTCGACATCATCAACAGCGAGACCTCGCACCACATCATCACGGTCGAGGACCCGATCGAGTACGTCCACCCGCGCAAGAAGGCCATGATGAGCCAGCGCGAGGTCGGTACGAACACGAAGAGTTTTCCGTCGGCCCTCAAAGCATCCTTGCGCGAGGATCCGGACGTCATCGTCGTGGGCGAGCTACGCGATACCGAGACGGTGCGTATGGCGCTCTCCGCGAGCGAGACCGGGCACCTCGTGCTCGGCACGATGAACACGCCGAGCGCGGCGAAGACCATCGATCGCATCATCGATCTGTTCCCGCCCGGCGATCAGCAGCAGGTGCGCGTGACGCTCGCCGGCGGCCTCCGGCTCGTCGTGAGCCAGCGCCTCTTGCCCCGCAAGGACGGGCCCGGGATGATCGCGGCCGCCGAGATGCTCCCCGGATCCGTCCCGCTCTGGAACCTCATTCGCGAGAGCAAGACCTGGCAGATCCCGAGCTTGCAGCAGCGTGGCAAGGGGTTTGGCATCGTGCGGCTCGACGACTCGCTCGCCGAGCTCGTCCGCGCCGGCAAGGCCTCGCTGGAAGACGCGCTTTCGCTCGCCGAGGCCCCGGACGAGCTCGAAGCCGTGCTCGCGGGCAAACGCGCGGCCCAGGCGCCCCCGCTCGCGCCGGGAGAGCCACCCAAGCCCGCCGATCCCGAGGCCAACAAGGGCCTGCTCGGGCGCGCCGGCGCGCTCTTCGGCAAGAAAGGGGGCGCTTGATGGCCCGCATCGATCGTTTCTTCGACGAGCTCGTCGCGAAGAAGGGCAGCGATCTGCACCTCGGCGTCGGGTATCCGCCGCTCATCCGCGCGCGTGGCGAGCTCGTACCGCTCCGCGACGCGCCGGTCGACACGGCCGAGATGGAAGAGCTTCTTTTCGAGATCACCTCGCCCGAGGAGCGCGGAAAGATCACCTCGGAGCTCGACCTCGATTTCGCCTACCAGTACGAGGACAAGGCGCGCTTCCGGGCGAACTACTTCTACAAGATCACCGGGCTCGCCGCGGTCTTCCGTATCATTCCGGCGAAGATCCTGACGCTCGACGATCTCGGCTGTCCGCCGGTGGTCCGCAAGCTCTCGGACAAACGCAGCGGCCTCCTCTTGGTCACGGGCCCGACGGGCAGCGGCAAGTCGACGACGCTCGCGGCCATGATCGATCACATCAACACGACGCGGCCTTGCCACATCCTGACGATCGAGGACCCGGTCGAGTTCGTCCACCCGCCGAAGACGTCGCAGGTCACGCACCGCGAGGTCGGCCCGCATGCGTCGAGCTTCGCGACGGCCATTCGCAGCGCGGGCCGTGAAAATGCGGACGTCATCCTCATCGGCGAGCTCCGCACGAACGAGACGATGAAGCTCGCCTTGCAGCTCGCGAGCTTCGGCGTCCTCGTCTTCGGCACGGTCCATACGAACAGCGCGGCTGCGACGATCGACCGTATCATCAACGCATTCCCCGCCGACGAGCAGCCCCAGGTGCGTGGCATGCTCGCCGAGAGCCTCGTGGCGATCGTCGCGCAGCAGCTCCTCAAGACGGCGGACGGCAAGGGGCGCGTCGCCGCGCACGAAATCCTCGTGGGATCGTCGGCGCTCGCGGCCTGGTGCAACCACTGGATCGCCTGCTCCGAATCGGCGAGCGAATCGGCACC
>JANMGF010000411.1:0-5913 GCA_031374535.1 Polyangium sp. (in: bacteria) | reverse complement strand
AGGCAGCGGAGAGCGATAGAACCGCGGCGATCGGCCCGCCCCCGAGCCGCCCATCACCCTCCCAGCGCGGCTGGCCCATCGGGCCCCGCGGGACGCCCGCGCCCCTCTTCCGGAGCGAGCTCCCGAGCGGTTCCCACCTCTACGACGGCCCACCCCCCTCGGTGACCACGCCCCAGGCCGCCGCCGCGCCGCTGCTTTTCGTGTGCGACGAGTGCTGGCAGACCTTCACCGACGGCTCGCAGCTCTCCTGCGCCTGCGAGCGGCCCCGCCCCGTCGAGGGCTGGCCCGCGATGCCTTACGTCCTGCGAGGTCGTTTCCTGTTCGTCGAGCTGCTCGGCCGCGGCGGCATGGGCGCCGTCTTTCGCGCCTACGATCAGGCCTCGAAGGATCGGCCCTGGGTGGCCGTGAAGGTCATCCAGAAGGGCATCCCCGAGCTCGAGGCGTCGCTGAAGGAGATGTTCCGCCGCGAGGTCGCCGCGGCGCAGATGCTCGCGCAACACAAGCAGTTCTTCGTGGACGTCCTCGGCTTCGACGACGTCGCGCCGGCCTACCTCGCGCTCGAGTACGTCCCCTGGCAGACGCTGGCCGAGCTCGTGGCCTCGCTCCCCGTGATCGAGCGTCGCCTGCCGCCCGCGCAGGTGGCGCGTATCGGCATCGCCGTCCTGCGGGGCGTGGCCAAGATGCATTTCCACCGCATCGTCCACCGCGACCTCACGCCCGCGAACATCTTCGTCCGGAACCTGCCCGAGCGAGAGGGCTACGACGTCAAGATCACCGATCTCGGCCTCTGGGCCTTCGATCAGGTGCAAGGCGAGAGTGACTCGCTTTCGCTCGTGGGCATGGCCGGGACCGCGGGGACACCGGCGTACATGAGCCCGGAGCAATCGACGGGCGAGAAGGTGGGCGCCGCGTCGGACTTGCACTCGGTAGGCTCGGTGTTGTGGGAGCTCGCGACGGGCTCGGTCCCGTACCCCGCGCCCTCGGAGGGGCGTATCCACGAGGTGATCGAGCGTCGGGCGAAGGTGCTCAGGGATACGCCCGCGCGGCCGGCGTCCTTGCCGGAGGGGCTCTACCACGTGCTCGTCAAGGCGCTCGCCTTCGAGACGGAGGCGCGGTTTCCATCGGCGAACGAGATGCGCAAGGCGCTCGAGGCGTTCGTCGCGACCTACCAGCAGGAGCGGCTGCGCGACCTCGAGGACGCGGTCGGCCGGATCGACGGCCTTTCGCGCAGGGTGACGAGCCTACGCGACAAGATGACCCCGATGCGTGAGGTGCTCGAGCGGCTCTCGCTCCTCGGCGCGATCCTGCGGGAGGCCCAGGAGCAACGTGGCGAGGCCGAGCCGGCCGTGCTCCGGACGATCGCGGACAACACGGAGGTGCAGCTCGAGCAGATCACCCGCGAGCTCGGGGCGCTGGCCGAGTGGCTCCGGGTGCTCGGGGAGAAACACAGCGGTCCGCCGCTCTCCGCCGAAAAACCTTCACGCCGGGAGATGGAGGTGTTCGCCCCGCGCGAGGGGCGGGAGGCGAAGGGGACGACGAAGCGGGGCGCTTCGCGACGCGAGCACGTCGTCTGGGGGATCGCGGTCGCGCTCGTGGTGATCGTCCTCGGGATGTTTTTGTGGAGGGCGCGGGGGTAACTTTACTCCTTGAAATCGGCGCCCGAGAGCCCGTGCTTGCGGAGCAAATCATGGAAATCGGTGCGATTTCTCCCGGCGAGTTTGGCCGCGGCGCTGACGTTGCCGCTCGCGCGGCGGAGCGCCTCCACGAGATAGGAGCGCTCGAAGGTGTCACGCGCGGCGCGGAGCGGGGGCAAGGGGGCCGAAGGATCGGCGAGGCCCGTCATCGGCAGGGATGGCTCTTCCTCGGCCGGTTCGGGCGGCTCCGGGGCCTGGAACGCGGCCTGGAACGCGGGCTGGGACGCGGCAAGAGGGCGCGCGGGCGGCGAGAGGGTCGCCAGGATGTGTTGCGGCCGGATACGTTCTTCCTGGGCCAGGAGGAGGGCGCCTTCCATGACGTTTGCGAGCTCCCGGACGTTGCCCGGCCAGGAATGGGCCAGGAGCACGCGGAGCGCCTCCGGGGACAGGTGCGGCTCGGGCAAATCGTACCGCGCGGCGGCCCGGCGCAGGAACAGCTCGGCGAGCAGCGGGATGTCGTCCTTGCGCTCCCGGAGCGGCGGCATGACGATCGGCACGACGTGCAGCCGGTAGAAGAGGTCCTCCCGGAAGCGCCCGGCGGCCACCTCGGCGCGTAACGCGCGGTTCGTCGCGGCCACGATCCGCACGTCGACGTCCTCTTCCGTCGGGGATCCGACCTTGGCGAAGCGTTTCTCCTGGAGCACCCGCAAGAGCTTCACCTGCACCGCGGGCGGGGCCTCGCCGATCTCGTCGAGCAGCAGCGTGCCACCCCGCGCCGCGGCAAACAGGCCATCCTTGTCGCGGCTCGCGCCCGTGAAGGCGCCACGCACGTGCCCGAAGAGCTCACTCTCCAGGAGCTCGGCCGGCAACGCGCCGCAGTTGACGGCGATGAAGGGCCGCGCCTTGCGGGGAGAGAGGGCATGGAGCGAACGCGCCGCCAGCTCCTTGCCCGTGCCCGACTCGCCCAGCAGGAGCACGGTCGCGTCCGCGGGGGCGACCCGGGCGATCCGCTCGCGCACGGCCGCGATGGGTTCACTCGTCCCGAGCAGCCGGATGTCGCTGCTCGTGTCCCCCACGATCCGCCGGAGCCCCGCCACCTCGCGCTTGAGCCGCCCGCTCTCGACGGCGTGCGCGAGCTTCTGCAAAAGCTCGTAGTCCTGGAACGGTTTGGTCAAAAAGCCGTAGGCGCCCCGCTGGATGGCGAGGACCGCGGTCTCGATCGTCCCGTGGGCCGTGAGCATGACGACGGGCACGTCGGGCGAGCGCTTCTGCACCTCGGTGAGCACCTCCAGGCCGTCGGCGTCTTCCAGCCGCAGGTCGAGGATGATCGCGTCGATGCTCGTTTGCTCGAGGGCCTCGAGCGCGCCCCGGGCCGACAGCTCCGTGGTGACCCGGTAGCCGTGGTGCTCGAGGCGATAGGTCAAAAGCTCGCAGAGATGCGGCTCGTCATCGACGACGAGGATGTGCGGGCGCGGGGTGGCGTCGAGCTCGTCGTTCGTCATGGCGCGGCTCGGATCATTTTATCATGCCGCGCGGGCAGGGCGTGGGCCGGGCGCGTGGTGGCCTCCAGGGGCAGCCAGATCGTGAACACAGCGCCGCCTTGTTGCGCGTCGCTGACCTCGATGTCCCCGCCGTGCGCCCGCGTGATCTCCCGGGCGAAGGCCAGGCCGAGGCCGATGCCCACGCGTTTGGGGGAGCTCTCCACGCTGTGGGTCACGAACGCGTCGAAGAGGACCGCGCGGATCTCGGGGGGGATGCCGGGTCCTTCGTCCGCGACGCGGATGCGGGCCCAGGATCCCGAAAGCCCGCCGGGGCCCTCGGAGGAGAGGTCCCCGCGGACCCGCACGTGCTGGCCCTTCTTGGAGACGGCGACGGCGTTCCGCACGACGTTGGCGATGGCGCGCTCGACGAGGACCATGTCGAGGCAGGCCGGCGTCGCCTCACCGGGGGCCTCGACCTCGAGGATCACGCCGCGCTCGCGGGCCTCGATGTCCTCGTCCATGACGGCGCTCCGGAGGACGTCATCCACGGAGCACCCGGGCTCTCGTTGCAGGGGGACGCCGGCGCGGAGCCGCGAGAGATCGAGCAAGGTGGTCACGGTGCGGATCTCGCGCTCGCAGGCCACCTGGGCGATTTGCACGATACGCGCCTGCCGCTCGTTCAGCTTGCCGCCCGCGCCGTCGGACAGGAGCGCCAGCGCCTCGCGGATCTTCGTCAGCGGCGTGCGCATCTCGTGGGAGACGGAGGCCAGAAAGCCTTGCTTGAGGGATTCGAGCTCGGCCAGGCGGCGGCGCATCGCTTCCATCTCCTCGGCCAGCTCGTAGACCTCACGCGGGCCCCGCGCCTCGATGGTGACGGTGAAGTCGCCCCGGCCCACGCGGCGCACGCTCGACGAGAGAGCCGCGAGGGGCTGGGTGACCGTGCGGGCGATGCGTTGCGCGAGCAGGACCGCGACGAGGCACGCGACGAGGGCCAGCACAATGCCGCCCGAGAGCGCCGAGGTGGCGGTGCGGCTGGACTCCTCGTCCTTGCGGAGGAGCGCCGTGTGCAGCTCGAACGTGCGCAAGATCCAGGCGTCGGTGAGCTTCTCGTCGAGCCGCTCGCGCTCGAGCCGCGTCGTGGTGGCGAGCAGGTCGCCGCAGGTGTTGCCCTCGGAGAGGCGCGACGCGAGCTCCTGATAGCCACGGACTGGGTCGAGCATGGATTCGCGGACGGGTTTGCCCGCGGACTCGATCACGGCGTCGAGCTCGCGGAGGCGGCGCCGGATGACGCTCGCGGCGGCCTCGGAGCTCCTTCCGTGCTCGCAGTCCACGGCGCTGTGACGCACGGCGATCTCGACGGCCCACGCGGCGCGATGGACGGCCTCCTCCGTGTTCAGCGACCCGAGCTCGGCGTCGCGCACCTCCTTGAGGGAGGAGCTGATCCGCGCGAGCGAGCCGAGCATGACGAGGAGCGCGCCGACCATGACGCCGACGGGGAGCGCATGCGAGAGGACGAGCCGCGAAACGAGCCGCATCAAAGAGCTCCGGGCGTGGGAGATCAGAAGGTCGCGACGCCGGCAAAACCTCGCGCGGACCCTAGCTGACACGGGGTTCGGACGGGTGCCATTGTCGCAACTTACCGACACTGTCTGGAAACGCCGTCAACTGAGTGTCGGCCATCCCCGACACGGCCCCGGGTGCACCAGGGAGGGACCCCGGGTTCTTCGAGGATCGGACCCTCGCGCGGCTGGCACGGTACATGGAGGTCGGGACGGAAATCAAAGAAGTGACCTCGAGCCCAAGGTGGCGATGAAGGCTGTCATGCACGGTTCATCTACACCTTACACCACGACAGCAGCCGTGGCTCGGCGCGTCGGTACGGCCTGATTCCGAAGGGATGTTGATGTCTGTAACGCTTCACACGTCCTTGACGATTTTTTCGAGGCGTCACGTCCCGAGCTGGCTCCTGCTTGCGCTCGCCGCTGGAAGCGTCAATGCGGGCGCATTCCTGGCTTGCCAGCGTTTCGTCACACACATCACCGGCTTGACCACGCAGCTCGGCATGGATGTAGGGCTCTGGGAGCTCATGGCCGAATATGGCGTGGTGGTGCTCTGCTTCATTCTGGGCGCCATGGCATCGGTGACCTTCCTGGAGGCTCGTCACCAGCGAGGCAAGAAGCCGCTGCACGCGCTCCCGCTGCTGATCGTGTCGCTGATGCTCGCGGGCATCGCATTGGCGGGCCAAATGGGGCTGTTCGGGCCCTTCGGTGCTTCGGTCGAGCAGCCGTCGGATTTTCTGCTCCTGTCCTTGCTGAGTTTTGCCATGGGGTTGCAGAACGCGGCGGTCTCGACGAGCACGGGGCAAGCCGTGCGTACGACGCACGTGACGGGTCCTGCGACCGACCTCGGCGTGCAGCTCGCCAGCGCTTTTATCACGCGCTCCGAGGCCAGGAGCAAAGCGCTGCAGGGCGCGATGCTGCGCGCGGGAAAGATCCTCGCATTTGCTTCGGGCGGAGCCTTGATGGTGCCCGCCGTGAGCGCCGGCGGCTACCTGGCGTTCCTGATCCCGGGAACGTTCGTCCTGACGGCGACCGTGCTGAGCTTCATCCCGGGCATCAGCGTCGAGATGCCGTCCGCGGCGCAACCGGCGATGAGCCGAGACGCCCGCATCGCTTAGAAATGGGCGATCGAACGGAAGATCGCCACATCCTACGAATGAGGAAGCCATGACGACGATGCCGAATTACCGAACGCCCGACGATGTGGCGTTTGCTCGTGCGGCGAGCGCGTCCGCGAGC
>JANMGF010001082.1:0-5471 GCA_031374535.1 Polyangium sp. (in: bacteria) | reverse complement strand
CAGCGATGGCTCTCAGGGTGAAGACCCGGACATCGCTGGCATCGTTCCGGGTCCCCAGCCGCCGACGGAGTGAACCTGGACGGAGCTTGAAGGCTCCGTCGCTTCACACGCCCGCTCCCGCTTGCCACGCCCCAGGGCCTGCGCCCTGGCGAGCGATCGACCTCCTCGATCTTCGGAGACTGCTCACCTCCTCGCAATCGGCCACGCGTCGCCGCGACACGCTCATTTCCCGCGTGTTCGTGGTCAGAACGAAATGGCCGGCATTGTGAAGAAGGCGAGCGTCGTGATAGACCGCATCCCATGCGGCACGTGAGACTTGCGAGCGTCGTGCTGGCCCTCGGGGGGCTCGCGGCGTGTGGCGGGTCGTCGGGGGGCGGGGCGACGGCCGTGACCGTGGCAACGGCAGCTTCTGCGAAGTCGGCCCCGGGCCGTGAGACCGGGGGTGAGACGATCGCCGAGGCGCCCGCGCCGGCGCGGCCGAACCGATGCGCGAAGGGCGGGCCCTTCCCGGCGCTGAAGGTGGCGCCGAGGCCCTTGGAGCCCGCGCCGCTGCCGTGCCGCCCCAAGGATCCGGCGGCCGAGAGCTCGATCATGGCGGACATGCGCGCGCAGTTCAAGCTGACGGTCCCGGGGAGCACGCTCTCCGTCACGTTCGGCTGCGACGGGCTCGACGCCGCGATCACGCGGATCGTGTTCGAGCGCGGCGCAGGGCACGGGGGCTCGCTCGAGATCGTGCAGATCTCCCGTCCGGAGCCGGCGGCTGCGACGTACGACGTGCTCGCGATCCGGCAAGCGCCGAGGTTCATCAGCAAGTCGAAGACGGCTCCCTTCGAAGTGGCCCGGCAACAGATCGCGCGGGACGCCGTGCACGCGCGAATGCCATTCCTGCGCGCCGCGCTCCACGCGACGTTGAAAGAAATCGAGCCGAAGACGCCGCCGCAAGGAATGTCGGCATTCGGCTCCTCGATGGCCATGCATTTGTTTGTCCGGCTCGAGGATGCGGCGGGGCGATCCGTGCAGCAGGGATACTCGGACTCGGTAGACAGCGACGGCCAGACGACCTACCTGCCGCTCGTACGGGCCGAAGCGGAGCTCCAGCAGCTCCTCGGCAAGCTCCCGTGGCAGGCCGAGCCGGCCGCGGAGGACGCGCAGCAGCTCTTCGAGATGTGGTTTCTCGACACGCTTTCGCGAACGGCGGAGCCGAGCTCGTGGTGGGTGCGTGATACCGCGATCGAGCTCGCCGGCATTCTCCGGGCCCGCGCGCTCGTGCCCACGCTCCTCGATGTCCTCGCCGCGCCGAGGCCCGAGGGATTGACCGACCCGTGGGAGCGTCAACAAGAAGCGACGGTGGCCGCGCTCGTCGCCCTCACGGGATGGGATCCGCGCGTGGATGAAAAGGGCGCGCCACGCCCGCTCGAAGCTGCCACGAGGGATTTCCTTGAGGAATGCGGGAAGGTTTCGCGCGTCGGGTGGTGACATCGACGCTTGCATCACGGGGGACTCCGCGATAACATCTACGTGACCGATGGTTCCCGCGTCGCCAGGGCCGACGGTGCACGCCGCTGCCACGCCGAGGCTCCTCCGGCAGCTCGAGGCGCTCGGGTTGCCTGCGCGCGACGTGGCTCTCGCCGTGGGCCTCGACGACGTCCATGCCCGCGGCGAGGTCCGCGCGCCGCGCGGGCCGTTCCTCGCTGCCAAAGCCGAAGCTGCGCTCCGGCTCGAGGACCCTTGCATCGGCTTTCGCCTCGGGGCGTCCACGCACGTCGATGATTTCGACCTTTTTGGCGCGGCCATCGTCCATGCCCGGGACCTCGACGAGCTCGCCTCCATTGCCGCGCGGTTTTTCGCCGTATGGGAAGAGGGCGCGACCATCCGGGTCCTGCCTCGAGGCGACGTCGTTCGGGTCGTCTACCAAAACGAACTCCGCGGCACTCTCGCGGATATCATCGACAGCCAGCAGACAACGGTCTTCATCGCGGCCACGTGCGCGAAGCTCCTCGAGCGTCGGCATTCGATCGTGGTCGGTTTTGCTTGTCCTCCGCCGCGACACGCCCTGTGCGCGCGGGCCTCGGAGCCTGCCGGGTGCCGACCTCGGTACGACGAACCGGAGTGGTATCTCGAGATGCCGCGCCGCGCGCTCGCCGATAAGCTCTCGGGCGCGCACCCGGCGGCCTTACGTGTCATGCATCGGGGCCTCGCGGAAGAGCTCGAGAGGCTGCAAAACGAAAAGGATTTCCTCGCGCGTCTGCACGGCTTCATGCGTCATGGCCTCTCCCGTGATTTCGGCGTGCAGGAGATCGCCTCGGCGATGGGCCTGTCGCCGCGCACGCTCCAGGCGCGGCTCGGCGAGCGGGGCACCTCCTATTCGGCCGAGCTCAAGGTGATCCGGCTCCGCGTGGCCGAGGAGCTCCTCCTCGACGGTCATTCGACGATGGCGCACATCGCGACCCAGGTCGGCTTCAGCGGGGTGGCGGCATTCTCTCGTTTCTTCACCGAGCAAGCGGGCGTACCTCCGGCCGCCTTCCGGATGAAAAAATCGAGGTGAGCCCTCGATGTTGATGTTCCTGCGGGATCCGTCAATACATTTGCGTGATCGGGCAAAGACCTGCGCCCTTCGGATCGGCAGTGTGGGCCTGCATGACGCACCGAATGCTTCTCTTCATGGTTGTCCTGGGAGCGCTCGTCGGGCTCGGTGAGCCGGGGGAGGCGAACGCGCAGACGAAAGACGAGGGTTCGCCTCCGCGGCCGAGCGAGGCGCGGACGCCCAGCAAACACTCGTTTTCGCTTTCCTACCTGGGGTACAATTTCACGCATCCCGGGGGCAGCCTCGGGTATTCCTATCGTCTCCTCACGACGAAGAGCGACCTGCACGCGCTCGTCGTGGGCGCGGAGCTCGGGGGTTACTTCTGGGCGCGCCACAGCGCGGGCGCCTTCGTGACGCCGCGGATTGGATGGCGGGGCCGGCATCCGGTGGGTTTGCAGGGGGAGATCGACGGGCACCTCGGTTATCTGCATACCTTCCTGCCGAGCGCGGTGTACCAGGTGAAGGACGGCCGGGTCGAGGAGACCTTCGCGAGTTTTCCTTTCCTCTGGACCGGCGTGACCGCGGGGGTCGGCTGGTATTTCAAGGACGTCTTCGGCAAGGTCGATCTCGCGCCATTCTCGCGCGTCGGCGCGTTCTTTCAGTACCCCATGTTCGATCAGACGCTGCTCAGGTTCACGGTTCAGGCAGGGGTGGAGGTGAGGTTATGAGGTTCATGAGGCTCGTGCTGGGGTTCGTCGCGGCCATATCGGCCGCCGGTTGCGCAGTCGATTTCCAGGAGGGTGACGACCATTTCTTCGTCCACCACGAGGGCGTCGCGATGCCCGTCTGGGTGACGGGAAACTGGCGTTCGAACCGGATCATCGTGCACATCCACGGCGGTCCCGGCACCACGAATGGTATTTACTTCCAGAAGACGAGCTACCAGGAGCTCGCGAAGGAGTATGGCATCGTCTTCTGGGAGCAACGCGCGTCTGGATCGGCGCAGGGCAGCCACCGGGAAAACCTGACCGTAGACCAGTGGATCGAGGACCTGGACGTCCTCTTCGCGGTGCTGGAGGAGCGTTACCCCGACGCGGAGTTCGTCCTGACCGGCCATAGCTTCGGCGGCCATTATGGCCCGCGCTGGCTGCTCGAGCCGGGCCGGCAGAGCAAGGTCCGGGCGTGGATCGAGCACGACGGCGCGCACGACGCGTCATGCAACGCGTGGAACATCGCTCGGGATTTCGTGCTGAGCAAAGGCATCGAGGGCGCGGACGCGTTCTACCGGGACGTGTGGAAGTGTGATCCGGTGACGAACGAGAACAACCAGATCGAGCTCCACGAGGGCAAGTACGTCCACCTCTGGCACAGCGAGTTCGTCCGGGCGGCGGGAGGCTACGATGTCGATCCCGACAAAGTGCTCACCACCTCGGAGACGGTGGAGATCCTCTTCCATTCGCAGTTCGACCTCTACGCGGTCACGCAGAACTCGCCCCTGCCGCTCGAGGGGTATTACGGTACGAATTTGACGCCGCGTCTGGGCGAGATCACGATCCCCACGCAGGTGCTCTGGGGCAAACACGACGTCATCACGCACTTCGATACGGCGCAGCCGGGCTTCGAGGCGTACGGCGCGCCGCTCGACAGAAAGGAGCTCGTCGTGTTCGAGAATTCGGGGCACAACCCCTGGGCCGAGGAGCCCGAGAAGTTCCATCAGGTCGTGAGTGGATTCCTCAAAAAGAACGTGTGGCCCTGATCTGACCACGAACGCTGCGAGCGCCCTGCCGCGTGTGCCTCTCCCATGTGTTAAAGAGCGCCGATGACATCGACGCTCGGCCCGCTCCTCGGCGGGTTCTCCTTGGTCCTCGCGCTGGGCGTCGTGCTCGGGCGCGTGCGGGGCTTGGGCGCGCGCGAGGCCGATGTGCTGAATGGGCTCGTCGTCGACGTCACGATGCCGGCGCTCCTGTTCGTCGTTCTCGCGCGGGACGGCATGGCGTGGGGCGCGGCGCGCGTGCTCCCCTTTGCGGCCATCACGCTCCTCGCCGCGCTCGCCACCGGTGCTGCCCTGGCCCGGGCTTTTGGCCTGGATCGCAGGGCGATCGGCAGCGCCGGGCTCGTCGCGTCGTTCAGCAACACGGGTTTCCTCGGCGTGCCGCTCCTGCTCATGTTGTTCCCGGGCAATGCCGAGGCGAGCTCCGCGGCCATGCTGATCGACGTCGTCATCACGACGCTCCTGCTCTGGACGCTTGGCCTCGCCTTCGCCGAGCGCCTCGGCCGCGGCGCTGCTTTCGACGTGAAGGCCGCGCGGAGAATCTTCCTCAAGCCCATGATCCTCGCCGCCCTGCTCGGCGCGCTCGTGCACGCAGCGCATCTCCCGATTCCGCCTTTTGTCCTCGGCGCGCTCGACGGCCTCGGACGGACCACGACGTATCTCGTTTTTCTCTCCCTCGGCCTCTCCCTCGACGTGCGAGCGCTCTCGGGCCGCGTCGCGCCTGCCCTCGCGATCTGCGCCGTGAAGCTCCTCTTTGCGCCGGCCGTGGCGCTGCTTTGCGTCCGCGTGTTCTCCGTGCCCGAGCCCCTCGGCACCGTCACCGTGCTCCAGTCGGCGATGCCTTCGGCGCTCGTCTCGGTCGTCGTCGCGGCCCGCGCGGAGTGTGATCGCCCGCTCGCGGCCGCGGTGTGCGCTGTCGCGTCCCTCGCGTCGATGGCCACCCTCCCGGCCGTCGCCTGGGCTCTCGAGGCGACGCGGCGCTGAGCGCTCCTCGTCGCCCTCGCGCGACCCTGCTATCGTCGCGGCCGTGCCGAACCCGAACTACATCACGCCCGAGGGGGCGCGCCGGCTGTCGGAGGAGCTTGGCCGCCTGCGCACCGTGGACCGACCGAAGATCGTCCAGGAGGTCGCGGACGCGGCTGCGCAGGGCGATCGGAGCGAGAACGCCGAGTACAT
>JANMGF010000204.1:0-2220 GCA_031374535.1 Polyangium sp. (in: bacteria) | reverse complement strand
ACGACGCAGAGCGACCTCTACCAGTTCGGCCTGCTCATGTACCAGATGCACACGGGGCAGCCGGCCATCGACGTGGACGTCGCGTATCCGGAGATCACGCGGCAGATCTCCGAGGGCGCGCCACGCAAGAAGGCCGAGGCGCTGGGCACGCCCGTCGGCAACGTGATCGCCAAGCTGCTCCGTCGCCGCGACGCGTACCGCTACCAGTCCGCGCGTGAGGTCTGGGAAGATCTCCGTCAGGTCGCTTGGCGTTGAAGAGCGCCCCCCCGGGCCACGATCACTTCTTCGGCGCGTCCTTCGGCTTCGTGTCCTTCGGCAACGGATCCTTGCCGACGATCTCGATGAGCTCGACGTCGAAGACGAGCGTGGCCTTGCCGGGGATCTTGGGCGGGCTGCCGTCGTCGCCGTAGCCGAGCTTCGAGGGGATCGTGAGCTTGCGTTTGCCCCCGACCTTCATGCCCGCGACGCCCTGATCCCAGCCCTTGATGACCTGACCCGCGCCAAGCTCGAAGTCGAACGGCTCCTTGCCGACGGAGCTGTCGAACATGAGGTTTGTCTTGAGCAAACGGCCCGTGTAGTGGACCTTGACCTTGTCGCCGTCCTTGGCCTCGGCGCCCGTGCCGACGGTGATGTCTTCCTTGATGAGGTCCGCGGGCTCGGGCTTCTCGGGCTCGCGCGGTGGGGCGGCGGCGCGAGGCTCGGCGGACGGCTCGGGGACCTTCTGCTCGCACGCGGCGGAGGTGAAGCCGAGGGCGACGAGCGCGATCGAACCCAAACGACGAATGACCATCATGCGCCCCTCCTATTCGACGAAGGGCGGTCGATCAAGGCGAGATCGAAAGCGCGCGGTCGAGCCCGCTGCCAGGGCTCAAAACGGCTTGGGGATGCTCTTTTTGGTGGTCGTCGTCGGCCGCGGCGCCGGAGACGACGTGCCGGGGAGGGTGACGGTCGGGCGCGTCGGCGGGGTCGTCGTCGACGGCGTCGGCGCGGGTTTGGGCGTCGTCGTGGTCGGGGTCGGGATCGCGGTGGGGGCCGTGGTCGGCGGCTTGACCGTGGAGGTGCTGGTCACCGTCGGCGTGGGCTTTGGCGTCGTCGACGCGGGGCGCACCGGATCCGGCGTGGGCTGGGTGGGCACGGCGGCCGTGAGCTCGGGGGGCGGCGTGGGCGGGACGTCGCCGGTCGGGGGCGGATCGGACGCGACGCTGACGGCGCTCGGCGGGGTGATCGGCGCGAGGGGGAGGTCTTCTTCGGTGCCGCTCGAGCCGCCGCGGAGGAAGAGGAACGCGCCGAGCGAGATGCCGCCGATGACGAAGGCCGCGCCGAGGCCGATGGCGACGAGGGGTGGCCCTCCGCTGTTCGAGGATCCCGAACGAACGGGCGGCGGGGGCATGCCGTACGCGGGCGGGCCGGCCATTCCGGGGCCGGGTGCGCCATAAGGAGCGGGTGCGCCGTAAGGGCCCGGGGCGGGCGCGGCGCCGTAGGCGGGTCCGCCGTAGGGGACCGGGGCGGGCGCAGCGCCATAGGGGGACGGAGGAGCCCCTGGCTGGGTGCCGGAGCCCGCGGCGAAGGGGGCGCCGGCATGGGGCGCGGGGGCCGGGTACGCGGGGACTGGGCCCGCGTCGACCATCGTGGCAGGCACGGGCGCGCCTGCGAGAGGTGCGGGCACGGGCATGCCGGGGGACGCGGGGGGAGCGCCTGCGGCGGGGGAGGCGCCATCGGGCCCGAACAAGGGCTCCCCGACGATCGTTTTGCCGGGACCGTACGGCGCTCCCGGCGGACCACCTTGCTGTTCGCTCATCTCGCCGACGTTCTCCTTGGCCTACGAGCTGCGCGTTGCCTTGGGTTTCAGGGTTGTCCCGGGATCGGGATCCGGATGCGGGGACGCCCGGTGGTGCTGGTGGAGGGCCGCGGCCCCGGCGTCGTCGACGTCGGCGTGCCCGTGGGCGACGGGCTCGTGTTCGTCGGTTGCGACGTCGGCTGCTGGCCCGGCAAAGGGAAGGGGAGCGGGATCTGCGTGCTGCCCCAGGGCATCGGGATGCTATTCGAACCGAAAGGATTCGGGATCGTGTTCGTCGGCGCCGTGCTCCCCGTGGACGAAGGCTGCGGGCTCGTCGACGTGCCCGGCGTCGTGCCCGTGGGCTTCGGCGGGACCGTGCCCGTCGGTCGGGGCGTGTTCGGCGTGAACTGCGGCGGAGGCGTCACGTTCACCGCGCCGGTGGT
>JANMGF010000176.1:0-3859 GCA_031374535.1 Polyangium sp. (in: bacteria) | reverse complement strand
GGCCTGGGCGACCACGAGCTTCGCCTTCTTCTGGGCCGCCTTCGCCTCCTTCAGCGCGAGGACGGCCTGCTTCACGATCAAATCCATGTAGGCGGGATCGATGCCCGAGGTGCTCGGGTCGCGGCCCCACATGCCCATCGTGTCGCGCGCCTCGTGGACGTGCGTGGACGCGACGAGGATGTGATCGAAATCGAGGCCCTCCGCGGCGGCGGCCCTCCGGATGTCGATCACGTATTCTTGGAAATACCCCACGAGATCGAGCGAGACCATGCCGATCGAGACGTCGCCCTGCTCGAGGACCACCACGCGCGCCCAGACGTCGTCGTGGATGCCCGTCGCCGCGCGGCCATTGCCGAATCCGGCGAGCCAGATGCCGTCCCATTTGCCATTGCCGTTCGCGTCCTCATAGACCTCGCCCGCGTCCCACTCCCCATTCTGGTTCGTGTCCTCCCAGGTCTCGATCGTGGGCGAGATCTTCTGCGCCGAGGCGCCGACGCGTAGATCCCCCTCGGCCTTGTCGCACCCAGGCATTCCGGGGCAGCTCAGGTTCGTCGTCTTGCCCTGATCGTCCGTGATCGGCGGAGGCTTCGCGGCCGCGGGCGGGGGCGACTCTCCACCGCCGCAGCCTAGAAGCGCGGGCGCGAGCAAAGACGCGAGGAGGAGGGCGAAGGGCGAGCGAAACGAGCGCATGGAAGAGGTGGTAGCGCGAAGCCGTGGCCCTTGGCAAGCGGCGCGATCCGGCCCGCGAGGCCGCGTCACTCGTGCGGCAAATTGCCCGCCCAGCGGTTCAGGTGCGGGGTCGGGTCCATGAGGTCCGAGCGCCGCTGGTACGGCACGCCGTCCGAGCGTTTGGCGCCGCCCGAGCGCTGCGTGAGGGCACCCGAGGCATTGCCCTTGTACATCTCGAGGTGGAGCATGTCGCTCGGCACCTTGATGCCGACGAGGTGCCCGACCTTGGCGATGCGCTGGCCGGCCTTGACCTTCTCGCCGGCCTTCACGGTCGTGAACTTCTGGATCTCGCCGTACCGGATGACGAACGTCCCGTGGTGCACCTCGAGCGCGTACGTCTCGCAGTAAAACGGGTACGGGCCGTTTATCACCTCGCCGTCGGCGATGGCGTGGACCCACGTGCCGAGCGAAGCGTAGAGGTCGCAGCCGCCGTGCGCGCGTGAGCCTCCGCTGCGGCTCGATCCGAACGCGCGCGCCCCGCCCGTCCAGTTCGACGTGGGCAGCTTGGTGAAGGGAAAACACTCCGAGCCCGTGACGATGGGCGTGTCGCGCACCGTGGTGCCGACGGGGGTGCTCTTCTTCTGCATGACGAGCTCCCACGTCTTCGGCCCCACGACGCCGTCGTCTTGCATCCCGTGGCGCCTCTGGAAGGTGCGCACGGCTTTCTCCGTGCCCGGACCGAAGAGCCCGTCGGGCGTCATGCCGAAGCCCCAGCCCACGAGCGCGCGCTGGAGGATCTTTACCTCGTCCCGCAGGTGCGGGGATTTGTCGGGGTAACCTGCCGAGAGCCGGAGCGTGGGGTACATGGTCGCATTCTAAACGAAACACCCGCCGGGAAGGCAAGACGAGCGTGAAGCTCGGGCGAGAGGCAAGGGGTGCCCGAAGCGCCGGCGCCCGGCCCTGCGACGATGAATTGCGCTACTGGCCGAATTTTCTCTCGTGCCGACCCTCGGTGATGCGCAGCGCGGGCTCCGGAGAGACGGAAAAACGGGGAGGCGTGCGCGGCTCTCATTGACGAGCCTCCCTGCGCGTACGACGAACACGCCCGGGGAGGGGCACATGAGACAATCGAGGATCAGGGCCGCGTGGGCGCTCGGGATCATGGCCACGTCGTCGCTCGCGGCTTCGGCGTCGGCCGAGGAGCTCGCGCTTCGGCGGGTGATGCTTTCGTCGGGCGGCGTCGGGTATTTCGAACACGAGGCCAAGGTGACGGGCTACGCCGAGCTCACGCTCGATGTGCGGCTCGATCAGGTAGACGACGTGCTGAAGAGCCTGCTCGCGATCGACGAGCGAGGGCGGCTCGGGCAGGCGAGCCTTCCAGGTCGAGCGCCGCTCTCCGAGATCTTCCGGGATCTGCCGTTCTCCCTCGACGACCTCTCCTCGCAGGCCGCGCTGCTCCGGGCGCTGCGCGGGCAGATGGTGCGCGTCACGGCGCACGGCGCGATCGTGGAGGGAAGGATCGTCTCGGTCACGGAGGAGACGATCTCGCTCGGCGAGGGGCTCGGCACGATCAAGCGGCACAGGCTCGCGCTGCTCACGGCGACGGGCCTACGGCAGATCGTGGTCGAGGAGGCAACGCAGATCGACATCGTGGACGCGCGGCTGCGCGCCGAGGTGGAGCGCGCGCTGACTGCGGTCGCGACGCATGCGGCGGCGGATCGACGCACGATTTCGATCGACGTGCGCGGGCAAGGCGAGCGGCTCGTGCGGGTGGGGTACGTGGTCGGGGCGCCGCTCTGGAAAGCGACGTATCGGCTCGTGGTGCCGGAGGGCGAGGGCGAGGCGCGGATCGAGGGATGGGCCTTGCTCGAGAACATGAGCGGGCAGGACTGGAACGGCGTCGAGCTCTCGGTCACGTCGGGCAACCCCGTGACGTTGCGACAGGCGATTTACGAATCGTATTTCGTGAATCGTCCGGAGGTGCCGGTGGACGTGCTCGGGCGTATGCTCCCGCCGGTCGACGTGGGGATCGTGCCGGACGCGGAGGCGGCGGAGGGCGGCGGCGGGTCGATTCCCACCCCCTGGGGCTACCGCAGGGCAGCGCCGTCGGGCGCCGACATGATGATGCGCGAGGCGCCGCCGGGCGAGGGTTCGCCGGTGGCCGGTTTGCCGCCGATCGCGGAGGCGGCGGAGGGCACGACGCAGGTCGTTTTCCGGTTCCCGGAGCCGGTCGATCTGCCGCGCGGGCAGTCGCTGCTCGTGCCGATCGTGCAGGACACGATCCCCGTGGAGCGGGTGTCCTGGTACAGGCAAGACATCCACGCGCGGAACCCGTTCGCGTCGGTGCGGCTCGTGAACGAGACCGGGACGGGTTTGCCGCCGGGCGTGCTTTCGATCTACGAGGACGCGCCGGCCGCGTTGCCGATCGCGTTCGTGGGGGACGCGCGGCTTGGCGCGTTGCCCGCAGGGGAGGACAGGCTCCTCAGTTACGCGATCGATCTGGAGATGCGGGTCGATCGCGAGGAGAAGATCGCGCAGATGATCACGGGCGCGACGATCGCGCGCGGCGTGCTCCAGGTGCGTCGCGTCGAGCGGCGGACGACGGCGTACACGATCAAGGGCGCGACGGACGAAGCTCGGGTCCTCGTCGTGGAGCACCCGCGGATCCAGGGCTTCGAGCTCGTGGCGCCGACAGAGGGCGTGATGGGCACGACGGCGACCCACGTTCGGCTGCGGCGGGAGGTTCCCGCGGGACAAACCGTCGTGCTTTCGGCTGTGCTCGAGCGGCCGATCGAGCAAAGCATCGTGATCGGATCGATCACGTCGCAGGAGCTCGGGGTGCTGCTCGCGGGCACGGAGCTGTCGGCGGAGGTACGTGCCGCGCTGGAGCGTGTGGCGGAGCTTCAGCGGACGTTCGCATCGCGGGAGCAAACGCTCGCGGCGCTTCGGAGCGAGCGGCAGACGCTCGTGGCGGATCAGGACAGGTTGCGGCGAAACCTCGCGGCGGCGCCGCAAGGCAGCGAGCTTTCCGGGCGTTATCTCACGGCGCTCGCGGCGACCGAGGATCGGCTGGGCGAGCTCGACCGGTCGATCGGGGCGGCCGAGGCTTCCGTGCGTGTCGCGCGGGAGGAGCTCGCCGACTTCATCGCGAACCTTTCGATCTGAGAGGGTGTTCCAGGGCGTCGCGCCG